>NZ_AP028679.1:0-72500 GCF_037076455.1 Desulfoferula mesophila
GGTTGTTTTGCCGGCTAACAATCCGTGGCCTGGTGTGGCCAGACACTTGCGCGCATCGGTCAGCTCACAGGAATATGAAACTTGGTTCGCTCCCTTGAACATGCGTCTGGAGGAAAGCCGGGCGGTGTTCACCGTGCCCAACCGCTTTTTCGCCGAATGGATCGCCGAACGCTACAGCGCACTGCTGGGAGAGGCCCTGAACCTGGAAACCGGCCGATCGTTGGACGCAGCTTTCGAAGTTTCGCCCTATCAGGCCCAGGCCAAGTCCGCGGTTATCCAACCTTCTTCCCCCAAGGCCCCCCCGGCGGGCATAAACCTCAACTCCACCTATACTTTTGACTCTTTCGTGGTGGGACCCTGCAACGAGTTGGCCCATGCCGCCTGCATGGCGGTGGCCGATGCGCCGGGCGGCCAATACAACCCTTTGATGATCTTCGGGGGCTCCGGCCTGGGCAAGACCCACTTGGTTAGCGCGGTGGCCAACCACCTGGTCAGCCGCGAACCGGCCTACCAGGTTCACTACACCTCCTCGGAGGCCTATTCCAACGAGTTGATCCAGGCGGTTCGCTTCGACGGCATCCAGAGCTTCCGCGACAAATACCGCCGGGTGGACGGCCTGATAATCGAGGACATCCAGTTCCTTTCCGGCCGCGAGCGCACCCAGGAAGAGTTTTTCCACACTTTTGACGCCCTGTTTCAGGCGGGGCGCCAGATCGTTTTGACCAGCGACAAGCTGCCCCGGGACATCCCCGGCCTGGCCAGCCGCCTGCGCACCCGTTTCGAGTGGGGGCTTTTGGCCGATTTGCAAACCCCGGACACCGAAACCAAGCTGGCCATTCTCCAGCGCAAGGCCTCGGACAAGGGAGTGGTTATCAACCGGCAGGTGGCCTCTTATCTGGCCAACCAGCCGGAATCCTCCATCCGGGTCTTGGAAGGCTACCTCAACCGCCTGGTGGCGGTAAGCCGCCTGCGCGGGGCCGAAGTGAGCCTGGAGCTGGCCCGCCAGGTTCTGGGCCCCTTGGCCAGCGAAAACCTGGTGGGGGTGGAGGACGTGCTTCGGGTGGTGGCCACCCACTTTGGGGTGCGGCCGGCGGACATAAAAAGCTCGCGTAAAAGTAGGGACATCAGCCGTCCCCGCCAGGTGACCATGTATCTGGCCCGCCGCCTGACCAACGCGTCTTTCCCCGAGATCGGCCAGGCCCTGGGCGGCAAAGACCACTCCACGGTGGTCAAGGGAGTGCAGCGGGTGGAAAAGCTTATGGCCCAGGATCCGGAACTGGCCGACACCCTCCGGGTGGTGGAAAACGCGGTACGCCAGCTCAAACAAGGTGACTAGGCGGTGGAAAACCCTCGGGACAAGCGAGTCCGCGGTGGAAAAGCTAAGGCTTGGTTGATACAACGGTGGAAAAATTTTTCTTGTGCTTACAGACAATTAAATAGGTTTTCCACCTTTGAGCTACCCTCTTTTATTATTACTAAATAATAAAGAACTAATAATAATTAGGTTTAGCGGCCCAAGCGGGTGAAAACAAAACATCGTTTGAATAAAAAGTCCAAGGCGGGTAAGTAAAAAGTCCCCTCTCGCCGGGGCGATGCTTGGTGGTCGATTACAATCATCGGATTCAGCCGATGCCTTCAAGAATACGGGGTGGTAAAACTGACCCCAGCGGATGAGGCGAATTTTTATCCCCTATCGACTAGATTAATGGTGCCGAAAACGTCTCTGCGGGGAAAATAGACCATGGTAGGGGTGATTCAGGGGGAAATCCCTGGATTCCGCCGTGATCCGGTTAAACCAGCCGCCAGGTTGTCCTGGTGTGGCAATATTGTGAATTTACGCAAAAACTTTTGACGGCATTTATCGTTAACATTCTAAAAACATGTAATTAATTTATAAATACTTTTAGTTCACAATATATTTAAATGGCTTGTGGTAAGTAGTGTTTGTTTGCCCGGACACGTTGCGCTACTCAGCATTCCGTTCCTTGGGGGCTTTCGCCTGATTGGGTTTTGGAAGCGAAAGTCTTTAACTTGCCCTGCCCCCGGAGTTTGGGTTAAGGTGAACCAGAATCCGTATCTCTTGCAATTCAAAGGTGAAAGATGGAGCTAACTGTTCGCAAGGAAGACTTGGTCAAAGGTTTGGGCAAATCGCAGTCCGTGGTCGAGCGCCGCACTTCCATGCCCATCCTGTCCAACGTGCTCTTGGAGGCGCAGGACGAGAGTCTTACCGTGGCCGCCACCGACTTGGAAACCAGTTTCCAGGGGCTTTGCGCGGCCAAGGTGAGCAAACCGGGCAAGGTTACGGTTCCCGCGCGCAAACTCTATGAGATCGTCAAAGAGCTCCCCGCCGAAGAGATATATCTCAAGGAAAAAGATAACAATTATCTGCATATCACCGCCGGACGCGCCAGTTTCAACCTGGTGGGCCTGTCGGCCGAGGATTTTCCCAACCTGCCCGACGTGGATGGAATCCCCGAGTTGAGCGTGGCGGGGGAGATGCTGGCCGAGATGGTGGAAAAGACCATCTTCTCCATCTCCCAGGAGGACACCCGCTTCAACCTAGCCGGCCTGTACGTGCAAAAGCGCAACCGCGATGGCGCGGATTATCTGCGCTTCGTATCCACCGACGGCCACCGCCTGTCCCTGGTGGACCGCTCTCTGGAGGGTCTGGAGGGCTTCGAGCTGGACGGCGGGGTGATCATCCCGCGCAAGGGCGTGGCCGAGATGCGCAAGATGGCCGAGGACGCCGAGACCATTTCCCTGGGCCTGAACCAAAGCTACGCCTCTTTGGCCCTGAACGGCTCCCGTCTGGTTTTGCGCATGCAGGAAGGCTCCTTCCCGGACTACGAGGTCGTCATCCCCAAGGTGAGCAAAAAGAACGTGGTGGTGAACCGCCAAGCCTTTTCCGAGGTGCTCCGGCGGGTGGCCATCCTGGCCACCGACCGTTTCCAGGGGGTGAAGCTGGACTTCAAGGAAGGCCTGTTGGAGGTGGTGAGCCAGAACCCGGATCTGGGCGAGGCGCGCGAGGCCCTGGAGGTGGATTACGACGGCGACGCCCTGAGCGTGGGTTTCAACGCCCGTTACTTCCTGGACCTGTGCGGGGCCATGAAGAGCGAGGAGATAACCCTGGGCTTCGTGGACGAGCAGCACCCCTGCCTGATCAAGGGCGAGGCGGACGAGGGCTTCCTGAGCGTGATCATGCCCATGCGCCTGTAGGGGAGCCCGAAAAAAGATCATCGCGCGGAGCCCCGAACGGGGCTCCGTTTTTTTGGTTGGGTGGCCAAAAAATTTAAAATATTAAAGACGTTGCTCCATGCCTGCCAGGGTTGCTTTTCCTGTCCCTGCTGATATTGGCGACGGCCTGGGTCTACTCCCACTCCGTTATTTTCCTGCGGATCGTGTTGATTTGGTGTCTCGTGGGCCTGTTGGCCAATCGATGGATGCTGTCTCCCGCCCAGGAAATCCATAAGCCAGCGTGGCCCCTGTGGTTTTGGTTATTGAATGATTGCCGGGCCTGGCCGGTGAGGGTGGTCTGCGGTCTGATGTTACGCATGAGAACGGCCGAAAGCGTCGAGACGAATAGCTAAGCCGTGAGATTCGCCGCTGAACCGGCGATACGGCATCCATTTGCTTGGCCGATGGGAAATATTCGCCGAGGCATACCTTGGCTTGACCTAGCGGGTGGCTTTGGTTGATACTGTATACCGAGTCCGGCACCCGCGCGGCGCTGGACATATTTTTACAACTTAAGGATGCCTCCGTGCCCGGTGAACACGTATGCCCTTGGTGGGTGATTCGCACCTTTGACAACCCCCTGCGCCGAGTGTTTCACCAGCCGGAAAAGATGCTTGGGCCCTATGTGGGCGAAGGCGGCCGCGCGGCGGATATCGGTTGCGGCATAGGCTTTTTCACCCTGGGGCTGGCCCGTCTGGTGGGTGATTCGGGCCGGGTTTACGCCCTGGATTTGCAGCGGAAGATGCTGGACGGGGTGGAGCGGCGGGCCGCCAAGGCCGGTTTGTCCGGGCGCATCGAGACCCGCCAGGTGGCGGCGGACGACCTGAGGTCGCAAGATATGGCCGGAAGCCTGGATTTGGCGCTGGCTTTTTGGATGTTGCACGAAGTGCCGGACCAGGGCCGCTTTTTGCGGCAAACAAGAGAGCTGTTGAAACCAAACGGACGATGTTTTCTGGTTGAACCTCGGATGCACGTGACGCAAGGAAATTTTGAACAATCACTACTACTCGCGAGCGAGTTTGGTCTTAAAATAGAACAACGTCCCCGGGTCAGCCTGTCGCGGGCGGCGGTGTTGACCCTGCGGTGAACGATTTTCCAGTGGGGGGAACCATGGACAATCAATGCAAGTTGTGCGGGCATCGCATAAGCGCCGACAACGCCTTGCGCACCGGAGCTGTGAGCTGGAGGGACTACGACACCAGGTTTGCCCTGGACCCCACGCTTTGCTGGTGCCGTAATCAAGGGAAATGGATAAAAAACGGGGATTCCTGCCCCTCCTGGGTTTCTTACCACAAGCGGAAAAAGGCCAATGAAAGCCATGAGCCCTCCGCTAGCTTTTCCTAGTACCCGTCTTCCATAACAACCAAATCTAGTCCAAGACGCCAAACGGCCGGTGGCCGCGCCAGGGGTTACGGTAAAAATTAAGCCGGGCCGCCCCTCTCTGGAGTTCAGCGGCCCGGCCGACCAGACGCCAGAGGCGTCCAGATTGCCCTATTCGTGCAAGGTTCGTTTGGCCCGGCGAATAGGGGGGCGCAGGTCCTTCAAGGCTTCGATGGAGGTCTTGTAGGCCCCGGACACCCGGATGTTGTCCAACACCAGGGCCAGCATCAAGGCCACCGACTGCATGAAGGTGATGTCCTCCATGGTGAACTCCCAGGGCTCGGCGGTGTAGATCCTGAGGACGCCCAAGGGCTTTTGGCGCAGCACCAGGGGAACGCTGAGGATGGATTCTATGCCCTCGTTCAGCGCCTCGGCGGGATATTGCAGGCGCGGATCGTCGCGCACGTTGAAGATGGCCACCGGGCCGTCTTCCAGAGAGGCGGTGATGGAGCGGGACGCGCTGATGGGCCCCTTGTTGAGGTAGGACTCGCTCAACCCCTGGGAAGCGGCGATCTCCAACTTCTTGCTGCGCCGGTTCAGCAGCATGAGCGCGGCGCCCTTGAGCTTCAGCTGATTGGTCAGATAGGTAACCACCGCCCTGGCGGTCAGGTTAAGTTTGCCCGCATTGGACAGGATGTCGCATATCTCGGCCAGGGTCTCGTAATTGAAGTGGGCGGGATGAGAATAACGCACCTTTTTTTGCATGGCATTCCTCCTTGCGGGGCGAGGACGCTACCGGAGCGGAGGTTGGTTCGCCGAGGTGATATGGGCAGGATTGGGATTTAGCGGGCGCGGTTAGAGGCTGCGAGGAGCGCAGGAACGGGAGATCGGTTTCCGCCTGGAATTGGAACTCCAGGTGCTTCCCCACCGGGTTTTGGCTCCATGACTAAATTATCCGAGCCGCCGGGCCGTCCGGTCAAGTCAATTGCAAGTGAACCTTGGGCGGCGGGCGAGCGCCGGGGGATGGAGGAACCAGTTGAAAAATAGGCGCGAAGGCGCCGATAAGGTCTTGGGACCACCGGAGATTGCGGTTAAAATGCCGCGATCTAATGTTCTGGTCACCAGCGGATAAAAAGGGCTGTCACCATGATCCGTCGCCTAAAAAAGTGGCTGCGAAGCTCCATATACGTAGCGATAAGGCTCTTGGTGCTCCCCCGGGCGCGCATTAGCGAAAAGTCCCTTTTGCTGGTCCGGGTGGATTTTATCGGCGACTATGTCCTGTTCCGCAATTTCATAAAGGCGCTGAGATGCGATCCACGCTACAGGGGCTACCACTTCACCTTTTTAGGTAACGCCTCTTATAAGGATTTGTTTGAAAATCTGGACGCCAAGTTTTTTGATCACGCCCTTTGGCTGGACCCGGCGCGCTTCAACCAAGACTTTGTATATCGCTTCAAAACGCTGTGGATGATTACCCGCCGGGGATTCGAGGTGGTGATCAGCCCGGTCTACAGCCGTAATTTCTGGGTGGTGGACCATATCGTTCATCTGGTCAGGGCCAGGGAAAAGATAGGCAGCGCGGGCGACCTGACCAACATCAACAAGCGGCGCAAAAAAATAAGCGACGCTTATTACACCAGATTGGTGCCCGCCACCCAGGGAGTTATCTTCGAGTTTCAGAGGAACCGGGAATTTTTCCAAGGCCTGTTGGGTAAGGCCATGGCCGTTGACCGCCCCAGGATAGACCTTGCGCCATCCAAGGCGGGCTTTGATCTGTTCGAGAAATATGCGCTGCTTTTCATAGGCGGAAGCTCGCCGGCCAAAAAATCGAGGCTCGCGAATTATATCCGGATAGGGAGATATCTGGCCGAGGTCCACGGTCTGGATGTCGTTTTCTGCGGCGGCCCGGACGACATGGCGGACCTGGTGGCGGCCCCGATCGACCAGGAGGCGCGCTTCATCAACTTGGTGGGTCTTACCACCCTGTGGGAGTTGGCCTCGGTAATGGTCAAGGCCCACCTGTTGCTCTCCAACGACACCATGGCTCCCCACCTGGCCGCGGCGCTCGGTCTGGACAAAATATTCGTGGTTGACCGAGGCGACCTCTACGGGCGCTGCCTGCCCTACCCCCCGGAGATCAGCCGGCGGGTGCGCCTGATATGCCACCCGGAGATTACCCGCGACCCCCAGGCCTTTCGGGCGAGGGCCAATTCCTACGGCTACGTCAACCGCCTGGATATCAACCTCATTAGCCCGGAAATGGTGATAGAGCGGATAGACGAGGCGCTGCGGGAGCGGGAAAGCACCGCCGCCCGGGAATGCCGCGTGGCTTGATCGTCCGCTGATGGCCGGAGGTTCACTCCCCTGCCTTGGCCGATGCCGCCGGGAGAATCTCCGGCGGGTTTTTTATTTGGGGCAAGGCGCCAGGGTCAGCAGTTCATCCCATTCCAGTTCGGCCGTGTCAAAGGGAGGCAGCTCCATCTTTTCCGGATGCTGATGTTGCTTTTGGTCCAGGGCCATGTTGAGCCAAATCTTGTTGAGATAGCTGGCCAGCAGGAGCTGCTGATATTTGGAGCCGTAATCGTTTATCCGCTGCGGGGGGGAGTTGGGGCACTCGATGGTCACGTAGATGGGCTTGGGGCGGGGAAGTTTATCCAGGAAAAATTCCAGGGCATAGCGGGAGGAACCGTCCGGGGTCAAGGTGGCGCTCAGGGTGAAGGGCTCGTGCTGGAAGGCCTCCGGGTCCACCACATGCCTGCATTCCGCGTGGCGCTTTTTGGGAGAGCACTTGAAGCCGGTGATGACCACCCAGTTGTCCTGGCTGATCACCTGGCCGCCATCGCGCGGGAAGATCATATCGACGTGAAACTTGCCGTCGGTGCGGCAGGAGAGCACGTCGTCATTGACCTTGGGCGCGTTGGCCGGCACCCGGGGGCGCAGAAAAATGGTGCCGTCCAGCTGCACCCGGAGGCACTTCTCGCCCGCCGGGGCCGGCACGGTTAGGGAAAGGAGCAGGGCCACGAGTATGAGCAGCAAGGCTGATTTTTTCATGTTGAATCTCCCAAACGTTCCGGCGGCGCGGCCGAAACCGGGCCGGGCTTTGGTTTGCATGGCCCACGCGCGCGGCGCCCAGGGGCATGAGTAAAATGTAGCATAACCGCGGGGGATGGGGGTAAGCGCGTGCGTCTGGCGGGTGTTTTCACGGGCGCAGGCAAGGGCTCATGGCAGCGGCCTCTGGCGGAACTGTCCATGTCGCACCCCGCCAATGAAAAGCCCCGCGCCGGGAGCGACGCGGGGCCTTGGCGTGTTTTGATTCGGCGGCGGGGCTAGATGTCCAGCTCGCGCACCTCCAGGGCGTTTTCCACGATGAAGTTGCGCCTGGGCTCCACCTGGTCGCCCATGAGGGTGGTGAACAGGTCGTCGGCGGCCATGAAGTCCTCCACCTTGACCTGCAACAGGGTGCGCCGCTCCGGGTCCATGGTGGTTTCCCAAAGCTGCTCGGGGTTCATCTCGCCCAGGCCCTTGTAGCGCTGCATGGCCAGGCCCTTGGCCCCCACCTCCATGAGGTTGTCCAACAGCAGGCCGGCGCTCTCCACCCGCTTCTCGTCGCCGTTCTTGGCCAACAGGTAGGGCCCCTGCTCGTTGCCGGCCAGGGTTTCGGCCAGGCGCAGCATCTGGGCGTAGTCGGCGCTGGCGACCAGCTCCCAGGAGATGTTGTTGCACTGGTTCATCTCGCCGGGGCAGGTAACCGCCACCTCGTAGAGGCTGTGGGCCTCGTCGAAGTGGATGTTCTCCACCACCATGCCCTGCTCGGCCAACATGGAGGCCAGCTCCTCGGCGCGCTCGTGTTCGGCGAAGACCTTCTTGTCGCGCACCCTGGCCCGGAGCAGGGCGGCCAGGGCCGGGGCCTGCCAGCCGCGCCGTTTCAGGCGCTCCAGGTGGTCCAGGTAGGCGCTCAGGCTTTCCATGAGCTTGACCAAGCGCTGGCCGTTGAACTCGGCCCCGGTGGCCTCCACCTTTAGCTTCATGGCCGAGCAGGCCCGCTCCAGGAGGATGACCCGCATGGAGGCCTCGTCCTTGATGTATATCTCTTTCTTGTTGTCCACCACCCGGTACAGGGGCGGCTGGGCTATGTAGAGATTGCCCTGATTGACCAGCTCTTCCATCTGGCGGAAGAAGAAGGTGAGCAGCAGGGTGCGGATGTGGCTGCCGTCCACGTCGGCGTCGGTCATGATGACCACCTTGTGGTAGCGCAGCTTGCCGGCGTCGAAGTCGTCTTCGCCCACCCCGGTGCCCAGGGCGGTGATCATGGTGCGGATCTCGGCGTTTTCGAGCATCTTGTGCAGGCGGGCCTTCTCCACGTTGAGGATCTTGCCCCTGAGCGGCAGGATGGCCTGGAAGCGGCGGTCGCGCGCCTGCTTGGCGCTGCCCCCGGCGCTGTCGCCCTCCACCAGGAATATCTCGCAGGCGCTGGGGTCGCGCTCGGAGCAGTCGGCCAGCTTGCCGGGCAAAGAGTTCTCGCTGAGTACCCCCTTGCGCCGCACCAGCTCGCGGGCCTTGCGGGCGGCCTCGCGGGCCTTGGCGGCCTCGGTGATCTTGCCCACGATCTTCTTGGCGGTGGTGGGGTCCTCCTCCAGGAAGGTGGCCAACTGCTCGTTGACGATCTGTTCCACCAGGCCCTTGACCTCGGAGTTGCCCAGCTTCATCTTGGTCTGGCCCTCGAACTGGGGCTGGGGGATCTTCACGCTGATCACCGCGTAGAGGCCTTCGCGCACGTCGTCGCCGCTGGGCAAGGTCTTCACCTTGGGCAGGTTGGCGCTGATGTAGGAGTTGAGGGTGCGGGTAAGGGCCGCCTTGAAACCGGTGAGGTGGGTGCCGCCCTCGCGGGTGTTGATGTTGTTGGCGAAGCTGAAGATGCGCTCGTTGTAGGCGTCGGTGTAGCGCATGGCTATCTCCACCTGCACCAGGTCTTTCTGGCCGGTGAGATAGATGGGCTTCTTGTGCAGGGGCTGGCTCTTCTGGCTGATGTAGTCCACGAACTCGCTGATGCCGCCCTTGTAGAAGTATTCCACTTCCTTTTCGGTGCGCTCATCCACCAGCTTGATGCGCATGCCGCTGTTTAGGAAGCTCAGCTCGCGCAGGCGCCCGGCCAGGGTCTCGAAGGTGTAGACGGTGGTCTCAAAGATGGCGGGGTCGGCCTTGAAGGTGACCTTGGTGCCGGTCTTCTTGCCGCACTTGCCGATGACCTTTAGCTCGCCGGTGGGGTGGCCGTGGTCGTAGCTCTGGGCGTAGACCTTGCCGTCGCGCTTGATCTCCACCTCCAGCCACTCGCTGAGCGCGTTGACCACGCTCACACCCACGCCGTGCAGGCCGCCGGCCACCTTGTAGGCCTTGTCGTCGAACTTGCCGCCCGCGTGCAGCTTGGTCATGACCACCTGCACCGCCGGCACCTTTTCCGTGGCGTGAATGTCCACCGGGATGCCACGGCCGTCGTCCTCCACCGACACGCTGTTGTCGGCGTGGATGATCACCTGCACGAAGTCGCAGTATCCCCCCATGGCCTCGTCCACCGAGTTGTCCACCACCTCGTAGACCAGGTGGTGCAGGCCATCGGGGCCGGTGGAGCCAATGTACATGGCCGGGCGTTTGCGTACCGCCTCCAGGCCTTCCAGGACTTTAATTTTATCTGAGGTGTAGCCGCTTTTATCCGGGGCCATATTTGGGCCTTTCCCTTAAAGTTTCAACTGAGTAATTATGCCCTAAACTACGAAATTTGCAAGATATTTTTGAGAGTTACCCGGGAAATTCGACGATTGCAACCGCTGGTAATCACGGGGCAAAGACGCCCCGGCCGCCAGGGCGGCGGCCGGGGCGGTTAGAGCAATTACTTTAGCGGGGCTCAGTGCACCTGGGAGCCCTCGGGCGGCCCCGCCGCTGGGCGCTCTAGGCGGGCACGGTGGCCAGGAATTTGAGCACCGCGGCGTTGACCGCCTGGGGCTGCTCGATCACCAACTGGTGGCCCGCCTGGGGGATCACCGCCAGCTGGGCGCCGGGGATGCGTTGGGCCAGGATTTCGGCGTTGCCTTGGGGAACCAGGCGGTCGTCGGCCCCGGCCAACACCAGGGTGGGCGCGGTGATATTCGGCAGGCGCTCGTAGGTGTCGAAGTTCGCTATGGCTTGCCACTGGCCCTGCATCACCTCCGGGGGACAGGCGTAGGCGGCGGCCACCTGGGCGTAGTGCTCCAAGATGTCGGGGTGCTCATCCAAGGTGGTCTGGGAAAACAGGGCCTTGCGCCCTTCCAACTGCTCCTGGAAGGTCTTGCCGTAGACCAGCTTGTCAAAAAGCTCCATGGTCTCGGCGGTGGGCAGCACCTTGTGCGCGCCGCCGCAATGGGTGGCGGTGGGCACCAGCGAGGCCACCAACTCGGGCCAACCCAGGGCCAGCTCCTGGGCGATCATGCCCCCCATGGAGATGCCCATCACGTGGGCCCGAGCCCCGGCCACCGCTTGGATGACGGCGGCCGCGTCCTCGGCCATGTCCCGGATGCTCCAGGGCAACGCCGGCGCGCCGGAGGTCCCGATGCCCCGGTTGTTGAAGACGATCACCCGGTAGTCGCGGCTGAACACGGGAACCTGCTCGTACCAGTGTTCCAGGTTGGAGCCCAGGCCTCGGATGAGTACCAGGGGAAAGCCCTGGCCGTGGGTCTCGTAATAAAGGCGGTATCCGTCGCGTTCCACAAAAGGCATGTCGTTACAATCCCTTGGCGCTAGCAGGGCCGCTTGGCGCAACATGAAGTAATTACTTTAATATGAGCGGAGCGCCAGCGGGGGGCGCGGCGCGGTCATTTCTTTTCCGGTTGGGCCAGGGCCAGGCGCACCGGCACGGTGGCCACCGCCTGCTGCTTTTTCACCAAATCCTTGAGGGTTAGGCGCAGCTCATAGGCCCCGATGGGAGCCCCTTTCAGGTTGAGGGTGACGTTGAGGAAGAATTCGCGTTTGTAGCCTTGCGAAATGGTATTCACCTTCATGAAGTTCTTTTTGCCGAACAGCTCCTTGCCCTGCGCGTCCAAAAGCTCCACGTCCATGGCAAAGGATATTTCCCGGCTGCCGTCCGGCAGGGACTTTAGCCCATAGTTCAGGGGTTTCATGTAGATGTATATGGGCTGCCCCCGGCCGGGAAACACCGGGCGGTCCGGGCTGGCCATCAGATAGACGTTGTCCTTGCGGGGCTTATAGATGCCGTAGCCCTTGGCCGGTTCGGCCACCAGGACGGTCCGGGCCAGCTTGAGGGGCAGTTTTTCCCACAGGGCCTCGGCCGCCCGGCTTATCTGGGCCTGGGCCTCCTCTTCCCGGCCCTCCTTCAGGGAGCCGAGGGCCTCTTGCAACAGCGCGGCGGGGTCGCCCTGGGCCTCCGCGGCCGAGGTTTCGGCGGCCGGCTTGGCGGGGGCCTGATCGGCTCCGCGGGCGTAACCGCTGAAAAGCAAAACGGCGGCGGCCAGCAGGGTCGCCAACAGCGCCGGAGCGCCCGGAGTTTTTCTGGGTTCGGGCATGAGCGGACCTTCCCTGGGAGCGTCAACACGATTGTTTTAGGCTAGCATGGCGGCCCTCGCCGGACAAGCCGCGCGTCCCTGGGTGGTCCGGGCCGCCCGACCCCTGAAAAGGCCTGGTAAAACAAGCCCCTGCGGGGGTGGTTCCGGGGCGATTTTGTTTGCTAATCCGCGCAGTTGTTGCTATAATTGCCCAGTCGGCGAAAGGTGGCCAAATAGGCGGCGCGAGGGCCATGGCCCGCTGCCCCCGGGACCACCGGACGCCCAAAAAAAACTGCTTGGACCGCCTGGGCGGACCGTCTTTGGACCGGCCCCGGTCGGCAAGCGCAAAGGTTAAAGTAAATGCTTCCAACTGACGCACGCAAACAAGAAGTGCTCATCGAAGAGGAGATTCGGCGCTCCTACCTTGATTACGCCATGAGCGTGATCATCGGACGGGCCCTGCCCGAGGTGCGCGACGGCCTCAAGCCGGTGCACCGGCGCATCCTCTTCGCCATGCACGATCTCAAAAATTATCACAACCGAGCCTACAAGAAGTCGGCCCGCGTGGTCGGCGACGTCATAGGTAAGTACCACCCCCACGGCGACCAGGCGGTCTACGACGCCCTGGTGCGCATGGCCCAGGACTTCGCCATGCGCTACACCCTGGTGGACGGCCAGGGCAACTTCGGCTCGGTGGACGGCGACTCCGCGGCGGCCATGCGTTACACCGAGGTGCGCATGGCCAAGCTGACCGGCGAGTTCCTGGGCGACATCGAAAAGGAAACCGTCGAGTTCATAGACAACTACGACGGCTCCATGCTCGAGCCCGCCGTGTTGCCCACCCGGGTGCCCAACCTGTTGGTCAACGGCTCCAGCGGCATCGCCGTGGGCATGGCCACCAACATCCCCCCCCACAACCTGAGCGAGATAGCCGGCGCGGTGGTGGCCCTTCTGGACAACCCCGACGTCACCATCAAGGAGCTGATGAAGCACGTCCCCGGCCCGGATTTCCCCACCCGGGGCTTCATCTACGGCCGCGCGGGCATCAAAGAGGCCTACGAGACCGGCCGGGGGGTCATCTACATGCGGGCCCGGGCCAGCGTGGAGACCAACGCCCGCACCAAGAAGAACACCATCATAGTCAGCGAGCTGCCCTACCAGGTGAACAAGGCGCGCCTTCTGGAGCGCATCGCCGATTTGGTGAAGGAAAAGAAGATCGAGGGCATCAGCGACATCCGCGACGAGTCGGACCGCGACGGCATGCGCATGGTGCTGGAGCTCAAGCGCGACGCCATCCCCCAGGTGGTGATGAACCAGCTGTTCAAGTTCACCGCCATGCAGAGCACCTTCGGCATCAACCTGTTGGCCATCGTCAACAACCGCCCCGAGGTCTTGAACCTCAAGCAGGTGCTGGGCCACTTCATCGACCACCGCCGGGAGATCATCATCCGGCGCACCCGCTTCGACCTGGCCAAGGCCGAGGCCAGGGCCCACATCCTGGAAGGCCTCAAGATCGCCCTGGACAACCTGGACCAGGTGATCAAGATGATCCGCGGTTCGGCCAACCCTGCCGAGGCCAAGGAGCTGTTGATGTCGCGGCTGTCGCTGAGCGACATCCAGGCTCAGGCCATCCTGGACATGCGCCTGCAGCGCCTCACCGGCCTGGAGCGCGACAAGATCCTGAGCGAGTACCGCGAGGTGATCAAGGAGATCGCCCGCCTCAAGGCCATCTTGGCCTCCGAGCAGCTGGTGCGCCAGATCATCCGCGAGGAGACCCTGGAGCTGGCCAAGGATTTCGGCGACCCCCGGCGCACCGAGATCGTGGCCAAGACCAGCGAGATCGACCTGGAGGACATGATCGCCGAGGAGGACATGGTGGTGACCCTGAGCCACACCGGGTACGTCAAACGCACCCCGGCCAGCCTCTACCGGGCCCAGCGCCGGGGCGGCAAGGGCAAGAAGGGAATGGGCACCAAGGACGAGGACTTCGTGGAGAAGATCTTCGTGGCCTCCACCCACCACTACCTGCTCATCTTCACCGACGCCGGGCGCCTCTACTGGCTCAAGGTGCACGAGCTGCCCCAGGCGGGCCGGGCCTCCAAGGGCAAGGCCATCGTCAACCTGGTCAACACCGTGGGCGGCGAGCAGGTCACCACCGTGCTGGCGGTCAAGGAGTTCTCCGAGGGCCGCAACGTGGTCATGGCCACCGCCGGCGGCACGGTTAAAAAGACCGACCTCATGGCCTTCAGCCGGCCCCGGGCCGGGGGCATCATCGCCATCAACCTGGCCGAGGGCGACCGCCTGGTCTCCGCCCGGCTCACCGACGGCGACATGGAGGTCTTCCTGGCCACCCGCCAGGGCAAGGCCATCCGCTTCAGCGAGGAGAACGTGCGGGCCATGGGCCGGGTGGCCGCCGGGGTCAAGGGCATCGAGCTGTTGGACGACGACGCCCTGGTGGCCATGGAGGCCCTGGCCGGAACCCCCACGGTGCTCACCGTGACCAACAACGGCTTCGGCAAGCGCACCCGCCTGGACGAGTATCCCCTGCAAAACCGGGGCGGCAAGGGGGTGATCACCATCAAGACCTCCGAGCGCAACGGCGCGGTGGTCGGCGCGGTGGTGGTGGACGACGACGACGAGATGATGCTCATCTCCGACCAGGGCAAGATCATCCGCATGAAGGTGGGCGGCATCAACGTGTTGGGCCGCAACACCCAGGGCGTCAAGCTCATCGGCTTGGAGCCCGGTGAGCGCCTGGTGGCCCTGGCCCGCTTGGCGGAGGCCGAAGACAGCGAAGAAAACGGCGACAGCGAGGACAACGAGGAAAACGGCGACAGCGGCGACAGCGGCGACAACGTTGAAAAGGGCCCGGCCCCTCAAGGGCCCGAGCCCCACGACGGAGATGACGATGCCTAGCCTGAAAACGGCGGTGGTGGGGGCCGGGGCCTGGGGAACCGCCCTGGCCGACCTCCTGGCCCGTAACGGCCACGCGGTCAGCCTGTGGGCCTACGAGTCCGAGGTGGCCCAGGCCATAGACGAACAGCACGCCAACCCGGTGTTCTTGCCGGGCTTTGATCTGCACCCCGAGCTGAGGGGCAGCAACGACCTGCCCCGGACCTTGGAAGGGGCCGAGCTGGTGGTGTTGGTGATGCCCACCCATGTCTTCCGCGAGGTGCTGGGCAAGGCCGCGCCCCACCTGCCCCCGGGCGCCGCCATCGTCACCTGCTCCAAGGGCATCGAGGGCGGCACCGGCTTCACCATGGCCCAGGTGGCCGCCGACGTCCTGGCCCCGGAGCATCGCGACCACCTGGCCGCCCTGTCCGGGCCCAGCTTCGCCAAGGAGGTGGCCTCCGGCACCCCCACCGCGGTCACCGTGGGCAGCGAGCGCCCCGAGGTGGCCCAGAAGGTGCAAGCCGCCTTCGCCGGGCCGCGTTTCCGGGTCTACACCAGCCGCGACATCGTGGGGGTGGAGCTGGGCGGCGCGGTGAAAAACCCCCTGGCCATCGCCGCGGGCATGGTGGCGGGCCTGGACCTGGGCCACAACGCCATGAGCGCCATGATCACCCGGGGCCTGGCCGAGATGACCCGCCTGGGGCTGAGCCTGGGGGCCGACCTGGCCACCCTGGCCGGGCTGGCCGGGCTGGGCGACCTGGTGCTCACCTGCACCGGTTCGCTGAGCCGCAACCGCATGGTGGGCACCCGCCTGGCCAAGGGCGAGACCATCGAGCAGATCACCTCCTCCATGCGCCAGGTGGCCGAGGGGGTCAAGAACACCACCACCATCCTTTCCCTGGCCCGGCGCCAGGGGGTGGAGATGCCCATCATCGAGGTGGTGCAGCGGGTGCTGGCCGGCGAGACCACCCCGGAGCTGGCCCTGGACGAGCTGATGACCAGGGAGCCCAAGCCCGAGCACTATTAGGCTGGGTTCCTTTAGAAAAGTCGCGCGCGGCTTCGCCAGACGGCGGGATGCTGCGTTGCCGACTTCGCGCCAAACTCGCTGTAGGCCCGGCTACAGCTCCGTTTGTCGCTCGTCGGCGCCTTGCCTGCCACCGCCTGGCTGTGCCGGTCTAGGGCGCATGCCGCATCCACGAGGTGAAGGTATTCAGAAGAGAGGCGGCGATGATTCTTCCTGGTTCAATGCCGCCCAACCTTCCTGAAAAACCCTGGCCAGCCACAATACCAGCCATGATATTTCGCCTAATCCCAGACGGGCGCAAGGCCTGGCCGGTGGTGCTCTCCTGCGCCCTGCTGCTGCTGGCCGCGGTCTGGGCCGCGCCCTGCCCGGCCGCCGGCCCCTGGCAGAGCTGGCGGCCCGGCCTGGAGAGCGCCCGCTTCGCCCTGGAAACCGCAGGCCCCGCCCCGCGCCCCGAGCTGGTGGCGCTCCGGGTGGACCCGGCCCGCTTCGCCCTGCGCCTGCTGTGCGCGGGCAACCGCGGCGGCAAGCCCCGCACCGCCCGCCAATGGAGCCGCGAGTTCGGCCTAACGGCGGTGATCAACGCCTCCATGTATCGCACCGACCACCTCACCAGCGTGGGCCTGATGCTCGGCCGGGACTACGTCAACAACCCCCGCTTGGCCAAGGGCCAGAGCGCCGTCCTGGCCCTGGACCCCCTGCGCCCCGGCGCGGATCCGGCCCGCCTGTTCGACCTGCACCAGACCCCCTTGGCCCAGATCAAGGTCCGCTACGCCACCCTGATCCAGAACTACCGCCTGTTCACCCCGGGCGGCACCAACCTGTGGCGCCGGGCCGACCAGCGATGGTCCAGCGCCCTGGTGGGCCAGGACCGGGCGGGGCGGGTGCTGCTGCTGATCTGCCGGGAGCCCTACCCCATGCCCAAGCTGGTGGCCCGCCTGCTCAAGCTGCCCCTGAATTTGCGGGCGGCCATGTACGTGGAGGGCGGGCCGGAGGCCACCCTCTACGCCAAGGACGGGGGGCGCGAACTGGACGTGGTGGGCGCCTTCGGCTCCCGGCCCGAGCAGACCGTGGCCAACACCGCCCAGTGGCCCCTGCCCAACGTCATCGGGGTGGTTCCACTGCCCTAGCCTTGATCAAGGCCCAGGTTTTTTCGGAGATTGCGGCGGCTAACGGGGCTGATCGGCCGGCGGGGGCCAGCTCTTGGGGTCGCGGCAGATGTTGGGGTCCTTTTCGGGAATGATGATATCCATCAGGCGGCGCAGGGGCGCGAACACCGGGCTGGTGGCGAAGTTGATCACCGAACCCACCAGGCCGCCGGGGCTCACCCCGGCGGAGGCCTGGTCAAAGGTGCCCTTGATGCTGATGGGCGTCTCCAGGCTGAAAAAGGCGGGCTTCTTGGCCCGGGGTTGCAGGTGCACCTCGAAGCGGCGCGCCGGGAAGTCGATGCTGCCCTTGCCCGAAACCCGCACCTTGCTGGTGTCTATGACCAGCTCCTTGCTGGTCATGACGCCGTTTTGCAAGACGAACTCGCCCACCGCGCAGTTGACCTTGGACTCGGTTTTACTGGCCAGGGAGCCCAGCAAGGCGAACATCAGGTTGGCGGCCCAGAGATCGTAGGCCTCGGCCCGCAGGTCCAGGGGCCACACCCCCACCTGCAGCGTCCCGTTGGCCCGGTCGAGCAGGGGAGTTCCCCTGGGGGTCTGGGAGGTCATGGACAGGCGCAGGGAGAAGACCCCCCGGTTGCCCAGGGATGCTTCGGACATCTGGTGGGCCAAGAAACCGTAGGGGAAGTTGTGGACCTCCAGCTCCAGCTCGGCGCCCAACCCGTTCTCCAGGGGCCAGAAAGTGTTGCGGGCCGATATCCTGCCGCCCAATAGCTCCACGTTCAGGCGCTCGACGGCCAGGCGGCGGTCCCGGGAACTGATATGCAACTCCCCGCGCCCCGCGTCCCGTCCCCGCCAGCTGATCTTCTCGGCCTTGAGGGTCAGCTCCCCTTGCACGGATTTGGCCAGGTCTTCCATCATGAGGTCCCGGGCCGTGCCCTGGCCAAGGTCGGACTTGGCCTCGGCGCGGTCCTGTTTTTCCAGGGCCACCAAATGGGCCAGGCCGTCCACGTCGAGCAGGGTTGATTCCAGGTGCAGCACCAGCTTGGGCGGGTTGAGCTTGGGGTTCAGCAGCATCCTGCCGAGCAGGGCGCCGCGCTCCAGGCGCAAGGCCAGGTCCTCCAGGCGCACCTGGCCCTCGGAGAAGATCAGGCGGCCCGAGACCTCGGGAAAGCGCAGCACCGCCCTCTGGTGGTCCTCGCGGGGGGGGCCCACGGGCAGATGCAGGTCATGCAAGGCGACCCGTTCCAGGTCGAGGCGGCCATGCCACAGGGAGGCGAGGGAGGCCCGGATGCTGGCGCGGCCCACCGTGGCCCAGGGGTGCCGCCCCGGTTGCCGGGCGGGCCAGGTCAGCTTGATATCGGAGAAGTTCACGCTTGGGTTCAGGGTGGGCCGCAGGCTGATGGGCCCCTCGATGGCCACGCGCACCGGGGCCAACTCCTGGTTCAGCCGGGCGAGCAGGCTGTCGCGCATGAACCCGATGGGTATGCTCCAGCCCGCCAGGTAGACCACCAGCCAGGCCAGGGCCGTCGCGGCCACCAACAGGAAAAGGTATTTGAACGCGCGCTTGAGCACCGCCACCGCCGGGTTGAGTTAGGTCTGGGTTTATTCTATCGTGCGCGAGGCGAAAAAGTCATCCCAAGGGATGGTTTGGCCTTGCTGGGCGGCCCAGTCGCCGTCCGGCACCGGGGCCAGGCCCGTGGTGGGGCGGTTGAACACGTAGACCCAGGCCGAAGCCGCGCCGCTCTTAAGGGGCAAGAGGCGGCGCAGATATTCCGAGCCCGCCGGGTCCTGCGGCAGGTATTGCTCGAAACGGTCCAGCACGGCCAGGGCCGCCGGGTCCAACAGCTCGAAGACCTGGCCGCGCACCCAGCCCTCTTCCAGGGTCAGGGCGGGGTAGCGGTCCAGGCTGTAGAGCCGCCCGGCCACCGCGTCCCAGCCCCGATAGGCCAGCAGGCGCTCCACCCCCAGCCGCTCCAGGGTGGGATAGGGCCGCATCAGGGTGCCGTAGAAAAAGATTAGCTCCGGCTCGGCCATGCTTCCTTACAAAAACGTAGGTTAACCCCAGGTAATCTGGAAGAAATATAGCCCACGCCGGACGGCGGGGCAAGAGGCGGGAACGGCCCGCGCCCGCCGGGGTGGGCGGACGCGGGCCACGGTTTTGAAATTATTTTTCCGACCTGGCGATGAGCTTGTCGGCCATGGCCGTCACCGAGGCCTTGGCGTTCATGGCCACGTCGGTGGGGCACTTGGCCTCCATGTCCGCCTCGATGATCTCCTCGTCGTAGCGCATGAAGCCCAAGAATTCGAAATCCTTGAGGGTTTCCTTAAGGTACTCCTCGTCCTTGTCGCTGCGGATCTTGTTGCCCACGATGAGCACCTTGGTCAGGCCCAAATCGCCGGCCAGCTGGCGGATATGTTCGGCGGTGTCCACCGAGCGCCGCCCCGGCTCCACCACCACGATGAGGAAGTCCACCCCCTGGCTGGTGCCCCGGCCCAGGTGCTCCAGGCCCGCCTCCATGTCCAGGATCAGCACCTCCTTGTGCAGCAGCACCAGGTGGGCCATCAGGGCCTTGAGCATGGTGGAGGCCGGGCAGATACAGCCGCCGCCGCCCTTTTTCACCGTGCCCATGACCATGAGGCGCACCCCGTGGTGCTCCACGCTCAGCTTGTCGGGCAGGTCGTTGACCGTGGGGTTGAGCTTGAAGTAGGTGCCCCAGTTTTCACCGTCGCTGTTGGTGCGCTCGGCGATGAGGTCTTTCATGTCGCTCACCGGCACCAGCTTCTGGTAGTCCGGGAAACCCAGGGCTTGGCCCAGGTTGGCGTCGGGGTCGGCGTCCACCGCCAACACCCTGAGGCCCTTTTCGGCCAAGGACCGGGCCAGCATGGCCGAGAAGGTGGTCTTGCCCACGCCGCCTTTTCCGCTTACCGCAATCTTCATCGCTCACCTCAACATGATAATATGATTAGGCTTTCGCCGATGATATCAACAGTGGCCGCCCTGGGCCCCGCCGTACAGGGCCACCAGCACCTCCAGGTCGGACTGGCACTGGCGCCGCTGGCGGCAGCCCAGCTCCCGCCCCACCCCGGTCATGGCCTTGACCAGGGGCGCGGTGAAGGCCCCGGCGGCGATGGCCGCCTTTACCGCCGCCTTGTCCACGCCGGTGCAGGCGCACACCACCTCTTGGTCCGGGGCCTCGCGCCAGCGCCGGGCCAGATCCTGGTCCAAAACCAGGGTGTCTCCGCAACCGCAGCCGCAGCCGCAACTTTCGGAATGTTCGTGATCGCCGCTCATGCTCATCTCCCGGTCGAAAAAACAGACGGCTAACAGCCGTCACTTAATAATGTAGGAACTGTTCCGGGGAATGCAAGCGGCCCGGCAAGGTGGGTAAAGGTTGTGCACTTTAATGCGCAGCCGCCACTTTTTTACGCGCTTGGCGGCGGGTTTTGCCGCGCCCTGGAGACCCAAAGCTTTGTAATTACTGACCCGGCGTTCTAGAGGCTTCCTTGGCATAAAGCCTGCATATAGGTAAGGCAGAGGGCGGAATGGTCGCTTAGAATATCGAAGCGAAAATATCCGACCAATCCCGGGAGGTCCGCGGCCCTGACCCAGCCAAGAACTCCGGGAGTATGAAAGCCGCCCGCTTTCTTCTCTCCCTCCTTGTTATGGGCCCCCTGGCGTCACACCCAGGGGGCCTACCTTTTTGGGCCCGCGCCTATATCCCATCGGACTCCTAGCCCTTTTGCCTAGACAAGGCCATCATTTTGTAGATGGGCATGCCCGCGGTCAGGGCGATGTCCTCTGTGGACAGATAGCGGCCGATGGTGCGGTCGAACAGCAGGTTGCCATCCGCCGGGAACTCCTCGTCCCCGGCCCACAGCACCAGTTGGATGGGCACCATGGGGAAGGCCCGGATGATCACCGAGGCGTCGCCGGTCTCGCCCGGCCCCTCGCCGCCCACCAGGGGGGCCAGCTCGGTCAAGAGCTCCGGGCGCTCGCCGAAGAAGCCCACCAGGGGGTCCTTGGCCCTTTTGACGAAGGCCGACCAGTAGAACTCGCCCGCCTCCACCTCGCGGTAGGTGATCCACTCGCCGCTGGGCTGGGTGCCGTCGGCGTTTACCAGGTAGTGCAACACCAAGGCCTGCTCGGCCAGGGGAATCTCCGGGCCGTTGTCGGTGGCCGTCACGCTGATGGGCGGGGCGGTGACCCGGACCGGGCGGCCCAGGTAGTTCATCTCCAGATAAGCGGCGTCGTCGGACGCCTTGGCCCCGGCCTTGCGGGCCACGTCGGTCCAGTTGCGCGTGGCCAGCTCTTCGGCGGCCAGGTCAAAGCTTTTTTGATAATCGTCCACCCGGGCCATGTCTCGCTCCTCGCTGGTGGTTTGCGGCTGGTCTTCAATGTAGCCGAGCAGAGCGGGCCTGTCGAGGATTTGGCGCGCCCCCGCCCCAGGGGCTATAGTTTAGCCATGGCCAAAAAGAAGAAGAAAAAAGCCGCCTCCCCCGCCCCGGCCCCCAAAGAGCGGGCTTTCAACGCACCCTTCGCCGCCCTGGGCAAGGAGCTAAAAAAGACCGCCGTGCCGGAGGCGCCGCCGCCCGCGCCAGTGGTGCCATCCAAACCGGAGGACGCCCCCGAGGACGAGCAGGCCCTGTTCAATCAGGCCATGTCCCAGGTGGCGCGCCTGCCCGGCGAGCAGCGCCCCACGCCCAAGACCCCGCCCCCCAACCCGGCCAACCTGGGCCAGGCGGTGGACGAGGAGTTGGAGGTCATGGCCCACCTGGCCGAGCTGATCAGCGGCAGCGCCGATTTCGATTTGCGCATGAGCGACGAGTACGTCAGCGGCCAGGCCCGGGGGGTGGGGCCGGAGCTGATGGAGCGCCTGGCCCAGGGGGCCTTTCCCATCCAGGACCACCTGGACCTGCACGGCCTGGGCCTCACCGACGCTCAGGGCGAGGTTGCCGACTTCGTGGACAGCGCGGTGGCCCGGGGCCTCAGGCACGTGCTGTTGGTGCACGGCCGGGGCAAGGGCTCCCCCGGCGGGGTGCCGGTGCTCAAGCAGGGCCTGGCCGCCTGGCTGGAGCACAAGCGCTTCGCCCGCAAGGTGCTGGCCTTTTGCACCGCCCGGCCCATCGACGGCGGGGCGGGGGCCATGTATTTGTTGTTGCGTAAGTGGTCGGGGCCCAAGGGTCACAAATGGTAGGGCGGCTGCGCTGGGCGGCTGCGCCAGACCCCGCATGGCTGCGTTGTCGGCGTCACTCGGTCCTCGGCGTAGGTAGACTACGCCTGCGTCCCTCGTTCGCCTGCCGCCTTGCCCTGCGGCGCCTGGCTGTGCCGCCGGGAAAGCAACTCGCCGCCGCCTGGCCTAGCACCACGTGGCTGTGCTGCAGGGAAACCTCTTGTCGTTGCGAGGAGCGCAGCGACGAAGCAATCTCTGTTCGCAGAAGACGCCCCCGCCCCTACCCGGACCACTTAAAGCGATAGCGTAGGTTGGGTAGAGCGCAGCGAAACCCAACAATTCCCTTTATTCATCGGCCATCCGCGACACCGCCGCGATAATCGCCCATGAACGAGGGCATCCGGGGGACGCCTCCGTCCCCGGTCTACTTGCTTTGGCGCTCGGCGCAGGTCTGCTGCCGCATGCCCACCACGACCACCTGGTTTCCCTTGGCGTCGTAGACCTCCACCCGGTCGCTGTACATCTTGGCCGAGCCGTCTTGGGGCAGGTCCACGATCTTCTGACTCAGGTAGCACACGCCGGGCTTCAGGTTCCAGTTGAACCACACCTGGGTGGGGTCGGCTTGGCCTCCCTGGTAGGTGCCGTTGGGCGCTACGGTGATGGCGCAGAAGGTGGGGTAGGCCGCGTCGATGACGCAGGCCTGGTAGGCGACGTGGTTATAGATGGTGTAGGCGCCCGCCGGGGCGGCCAGGAAACAGCAGCCGACCACCAGCAACGCTGCGGCGAATAGTTTGAGGCGCTTCATATTATTCTCCCTGGTGCGGGGGGGGAGCCGGCGCGTACCGGCCGTTATTTGCGGCCGAATCTGCCCAGGGTGGCGGCCATGGCTCCACCCGTTTCGCGCTTCTCCAGGCCCAGGCGTTTTTTGAGCAGCGAGCGCTTGGGGTCCAGCAGCACCAGCTCGCTGCCGGGCGGCTCGTCGTCCCCGGCGATGAGCCGGGCGGGGTCCGAGGGCGTGGGCAGGTCGTCGCCGGCCACGATGCGCTGGCCCAGCTCGAAGGTTAGGGCCTCCACGGCGTTGGCCCGGCAGGCGTCCTTGTCTGCCCCCCAGGCCGTCAGGCGGGCCAGGTTGGGAAACACCGCCTCCCAGCCGCCCCCGGACATGGGCAGAAGCACCACGGGATAGGCGGGCAGGCTTTCCACCGCCCGCAGCCAGGCCAGCTTGTCGCGCTTGGGGGACATGACTCCTCCCGGTCGGGGTGGGCGTTTCGCTGCTACATAGTGCTACAGCCGAGCGGCCAGGGCAAGGGGTTCGGTCTGGCGGTAGCGGGCTGCGATCGGGGATTAAAGGAATTGTTGGGCTTTGCTGCGCTCAACCCAACCTACACGATGGCAGGAGGCGATACGACGTGAGGTGCCCACAAGTATCGCCCAACCTCGGCGGGGAGGGTTTTCGCTGCGTCGCCGAAAAACGAAGCTGGAGCCCTGGGGCGACCGCGAATTGCCCTCGGCAGGAAAAGAGGTGGTCGAGTGCGTCGGCGAGTATCGCCCAAACAGGCGGGGAGGGTTTTCGCTGTGTCGCCGAAAAACGAAGCTGGAGCCCTGGGGCGACCGAGGCGTATGTGGTCAATACGTCGAGGGAGACCCAGGGCGAAGCGAGTTTTGCAGGCAGCAGCGGGAAGCCGGGCTAATTGATTCTATTCCAGCGGGTGCCGGAGGGAGTATCGACAAGCTGCACCCCCCGGGCGGCCAGCTCGTCGCGCAGCTTGTCGGCCAGGGCGAAGTCGCCCGCCGTCCGGGCCGCGTCGCGCCGCTTGACCATCTGCTCGATGTCCGCGTCGCCCGCCGGGGGCTCCAGGTTCATCACCCCCAACACCCGGTTGGCGCTAGCGACGAAGGCCAGCACCTGCTCCACCTGGGCCGCGTCCATGAGCCCCTGGTTCATCAGGCGGTTGACGCGGCGCACCATGGCGAAAAGCTGGCCCATGGCCTTGGCCACGTTGAGGTCGTGGTCCATGGCCTCCTGGATGCCGCTCTTGGCCTCGTAGAGAATCTGGTCCAGGTCCGGGGCGGTGGCGCCGGGGGTCATGAAGCGCAGGCGCTCCACGAAGTCGTCCAGGCGCTCCACCGTCTTGGCCGCCTGGTCCAGCTGCTCGCGCTCATAGGTCAGCGGCCGGCGGTAGTGCTGGCTGAGTAGCCAGAAGCGCACCGCGGCCGGCGAGTAGCCCAGCTCCAGCACCTCGCGCAGGGTCACGTCGTTGCCCGATACCCGGCTGGCCTTTTTGCCGTCCACCATCACCACCTCGGAGTGCAGCCACATGTTGGCCAGCGGCTTGCCCGTGAGGCTCTGGGCCACGGCGATCTCGTTTTCGCCGTGGGGAAAGATCAGGTCGGTGGAGGCCAGGTGCAGGTCGAAGGGCTGGCCCAGGTGCTCGGTGGACATGGTGGCGCATTCCACGTGCCAGCCGGGGCGCACGTTGCCCCAGGGGGTGGACCAGTAGATGCCCGCCTTTAGCTCGGCCAGGGAGGAGCGCTTGAACAGGGTGAAGTCGCGGGGGTTGTCCTTCTCGTAATAGTCGTAGTCGGTGTGCTTGTCGCTCTGGGTGGCCATGAGGTCCACGCCCGAGAGCTTGCCGTAGTCGGGGAAGCGGCTGATGTTGAAGTACACGCTGCGGAGCTTTTCGTAGGCCAGATCCTTGGCCAACAGCTCCCGGGCCGCGTCCACCATCTGACTGACGTGTTCGCTGGCCTTGGGATAGTCCAGGGCGGGCAGGACGTTCAAGGCGTCCATGTCCTGGTGGAACGCCTGCTGCCAACGGGCGGTGAACTCCTTCCAGTCGGCCTCCTCGGCCAGGCACTGGTTCACGGTGCGGTCGTCCACGTCGGCGATGTTGATGATCAGCTTGACCTCGAAGCCCCTAAACTCCAGATAGCGGCGCACCAGGTCGGCGAAGACCATGCGGCGGCACAGGCCCAGGTCCGGCGGGCCGTCCAGGGAGGGGCCGCAGGCGTAGATGCCCACCTGGCCGGGACGCACCGGGTTGAGATCTTGTTCCTGGCGGCTCAGGGTGTTGTAGAACCTGAGCGGCACGGGGACCTTTTCGCTGCTGAACAGCGAAGTGGACAGATAGCGCTCCCCGCCGTCGGCCATGAGCGCCACCACCACCGAGCCCTCGGGCAGGGTGGCCGCCTGGTCCAGGGCCACCTTCATGGCCGCCCCGGCGCTCATGCCCACGAAGATGCCTTCCTCGCGGGCCAGGCGGCGGGCGATCTCGTAGGCGCCGTCGTCGTCCACGTTGACCAGCCGGTCCACCTCGCCGGGGCTGAAGATGCCCGGCGGGTAGGACTCCTTCATGTTCTTGAGGCCCTGAATCTTGTGCCCCTGGTAGGGCTCCACCGCCACCACCTTTACCTTGGGGTCCAGGCGGTGCAGGCGGCGGGTGAGGCCCATCACCGTGCCGCTGGTGCCCAGGGTGGCCACCACCATACTTACCTTGCCCTGTGTGGCCTGGTAGATCTCGTCGGCCGTGGAGTTTTCCCGGGCGTGGGCCATCCAGTTGTCTTCGTTGTTGTACTGGTCCACCAGGAAGTAGCGCTCCGGCTCCTCGCGGGCCAGGCGGTAGGCCTCCTCGATGGCCCCGTCGGTGGCCAGGTGGGCCGGGGTGAGCAGGATGTCGGCCCCGTAGGCCCGAAGGATCTTGCGCCGTTCCAGGGAGGCGGACTCGGCCATGGTGAACAGCATCTTGTAGCCCTTGACCGCGCAGGCCATGGCCAGGCCGATGCCGGTGTTGCCGCTGGTGGCCTCCAGGACGATCTTGTCCTTGGTCAGCTCGCCGCGCTTTTCCGCCTGCTCGATCATGTTGAGCGCCGGGCGGTCCTTCACCGAGCCGCCGGGGTTCATGAACTCCAGCTTGGCGTACACCGTGACGCCGGGGTTGGGATTCAGGCGGTTGATGCGCACCAGGGGGGTGTCGCCCACCAACTGTAGGATGTTGTCCACCACGCGCGCGCTCATGCCGTTCCCCCGCGTCTGATTGCCAGTGGGCACAAGCATACTCAACCGGGGGGGCTTAGTAAAGCATTGGGGGGGCGTAACAAAAGACAGGGCGCCCGGACCAAGCCGGACGCCCTGCTGCTTATCTAAATTCCGCCATCCCGGCGGCTGACGAAGCGCTTGCTAGACGTGGTCCTCCAGCACCGCCCGCCATTGAGGATGACGCAGACGCTGCAGGGCCTTTTTCTCGATCTGGCGCACCCGCTCACGGGACAGGCCGAAGACCTGGCCCACCTGCTCCAGGGTGTGCTCGTCCTCGTCGCCCAGGCCGAAGCGCATCTGCAGGATGCGCTTTTCGCGCGCGTCCAGGGACTCCAACGCCTCGCCCAGGTGGATCATCATCTCGCCCTCGCCCACCTTCTCGAAGGGGCACTCGGCTTCCTTGTTCTCGATGAAGTCGCCCAGCTCGTCGCCGTCCTCGCCCACCGGGGTCTCCAGGCTGGTGGAATCCAGGGTCAGGTTGACGATCTCCTTGACCTTGCTCTCGTCGATGCCCACCTTCTCGGCCACTTCCTTGGGCAGGGGCTCGCGTCCCAGCTCCTTCAAGAGGCCGTAGTAGACCCGGAAGTACTTAGAGCGCAGCTCCAAGAGGTGGATGGGGATGCGGATGGTGCGGGCCTGGTCGTAGATGGCCCGGCTTATGGTCTGGCGAATCCACCAAGAGGCGAAGGTGCTGAAACGGTAACCGGTCTTGTAGTCGTAGCGGTTCACCGCCTTCATCAGGCCGATGTTGCCTTCCTGGATCAGGTCGGCAAAGCTAAGGCCACGGAAGGTATACTTTTTGGCGATGGACACGGCCAGGCGCAGGTTGGCTTCCACCATCTCCTGCACCGCCACCTCCACCTGCAAACGGGCGCTGTCGATCTCCTCCAAGGTCTTGGAGAGCTTCTTGGAGGGCTTGCGCTTGGCGGCGGCCCGCTTGAGCAGCTCGAAGGTCTCGGCCATCACGTCTTCCACGGACAGGGGAGACTTGTGGCTGTCGGCCAGCCAGGCCTCGATGCGCTCGCAGTTGTCGAGGGCATCCTTGTCGCCCTTGATGATGGACAGGGCTTTGCACAGGATCTCGTCGCGGCCGTCCTGGATGGTTTTGCCCAGCTCCAGCTCCCGCTCGGGGGTCAGCAGGTCGCGCCCCTCCACCTCTTTGAAATAGGTGACCGGGGTGTCCAGGCTGAAGTCCGGTCCTTTTATATTGCGGCTTTCGGCCATGATAATTACCTCATTCCTTACAGATACCCGCCAGGTCCAGCGCCAGGGGCTACCAGCGCGACGGGCCTTCAAGTCTGCTTTGGCTTGCCCGGCATAGACCTCTGGCCCATGACGCAGGCGTCTAAAGTTTAAACTAAGCACCGGAGAGCGGAAGTCAACTCCACTTCCCGATTAACTAATTCACCCCGCGGGCCGCGGCCAGTTTGGCCTGTAGTTCGCCGTGGTGGGCCGGCATCGGCCGGGCCTCGCGGCGCATCATGGTTATGGCCTCGCTGGGGCATACCGTGGCGCATTGTCCACAGCCCAGGCAGAGTTCGGGCTCCACCGCCGCGCAATCGTCATCCACGCGGATAGCCGCCACTTGACAAGTGTCGGCGCATTGTTCGCAGGCGGTGCAGAGCTCGGGGTCCACCTGGGCCAGGTAAGCCGCCTGGCTTACCGCGCCCAATTGGTTCATGCGGGTGATGGTCTGCAAAAACATGCAGCAGCACCCGCAGCAATTGCACAAAAAGTTCACGTTTTCCGCTACGTTGTCCACTACGTGCACCAAGCCGGCCTTTTCGGCCCGCTCCAGCGCGTCCAGCATCCCGGCCTCGTCCATGGGCTGGGCCCAGCCCTGGTTCACCGCGAACTCGGCGAATGAGCCGAAGATCATGCACACGTCCAGGGGCGCGTCGCAGCCCTGGCCCAAGAGCTTGGCCTGGGAGCGGCAGTAGCAGTCGATCAAGGCCAGGTGCTCATGCTGGCGGATGAGATCCTCCGCCTTTTCGTAGGGCAGAATCTCCTGGCGGTTGGTGATGGCCTTGCCCACCGGGATCACCCGCGAGTAGGGCGTGGAGGCCTCGGCAAAGGCCTTGCCCACCCCGGTCTCGTAGTAGTCCTCGAAAAGCCGGGCCATCCTGACCTTGCCCTCGCCCGGGGCCATGGCCCAGAACTGGGCCTCGGCCATGCCCGGCGCCAGGGGCAGCAGGCTATAGTAGTCGCCGGCCTTGGTGGCGCGGTGATAGGCCAGCCCCCGGGAGGCCAAGGCCCCCAGCAGCGGGGCGATCTCCTCGGCCGGGCGCTCCAGGGTTTGGGCCAGCTTGCTCAACCGCACCGGACGGAAGGGCAGGGCCGCGGCCACCGCCGCCTCCGGCTCGCTGAACAGCTCGCGCAAGATGGCCATAAGCTCGGGCCCTTGGGGCGCCCCCAAGGGGGAGCGGTCCAGGTGTTGGGCCAGGGCCTGATAGACGTCTTGGGCGGCGCCGGTCATGGTTTCACCAAGTAAAACAATAGGAAAACAATAAAAGGACACCCCCTCCCATGCTGGGAAGGGGCCTACCTTCACGTAAAAAGAAAGTGTGTAGTAAAGGCGGGGTGCTTGTCAAGAGAAATTTTAGGAAAAATTGGGTGACGCGGGGCTTCCCGTTTTCTCTAATGATCCAAGCAAGGCAACTATACTATAAAGCCAGGAATCGCGCCAGTAGGGGAGCTTTCTTGCTCCAGATTAGGATAAAAAGATTTGACAATTTGTATACAAAGGGCTAATTAAAATTAATCTATAAATTTTTGCGAGGCAACCTCGAAAAAATGACCGCCCGTCAATTCCAGCGCGCATATCGATTTTTCTATTTTAGCGGCTACATAGGTGCGCTCATGGGTTGACGTGGTTCAGAGCGAATCACAAGGGCCGTGGGCAAGAAGCCTGCGGCCCTTTTCTTTTGTCCTCTCGGCCAGAAAAGGCAACAGCGGAAGGTAGTCAGATTATGTCATCCCAGATACCCCGGCCCATCCAGTTGAGCGACAACCTGTACCAACTGGGCACCATGGCCTTTCCGGTCTACTTGTCCCTGGGCCGGGTGGCCATGCTCATCGAGGGCGGCACCGGGGCCACGGCCGAGATCATCGCCCGCCAAGTCCAGATGCTGGGCATCGACCCCGGGCGCATCGCCTACATGGCCCTGACCCACACCCACGCCGACCACATCGGCGCGGTGCCCCGCCTGCGGCGGCTGTGGCCGGGCATGAAGATCCTGGCCGGTCCCAAGGCGGCCGAGATGCTGGCCCACCCCAAGCACGTGGAGCGCTTCTTGCCCGCCGACCGCATGATAAGCAAGATATTGCTGGGCCAGGGGGTGATCGATGAGATGCCGCCAATGCTGGAGGACTACGACTTCCGGGTGGACGCGGTGTTGGGCGAGGGGGCGCGCATCGACCTGGGTGAGGGGGTGGTGTGGCATATCCTGCTCACCCCCGGCCACTCGCCCTGCCATGTGGCCTACTTCGAGGAACGCGACGGGGTGGTGGCCCTGGGCGACCTGGCTGGTTACTGCGATTTCGAGCGGGAGATCATCTGGCCCAACTACTTCCATTCCCTGGAGGAGTACTGCCTGAGCATGCAGAAGCTGGCCATCCTGCCCGGCAAGCTGGCTCTCTTGAGTCACAACGGCTCGGCCAACCTATTGGAGCGGCCGCTATTGGAGCAGGCCGTGGCCGCCACCCTGGAGTATCACCACCGCCTGCTGGAGCGCCTGGGCGCGGGCGAGAGCCTGGAAGAGCTGTGCCAAGAGCAGGCCGCTTGGGTGTACTCATACGCGCCCATCGCCTCGGTAAAGGCCATCGAGTTTTTGGTGGGCCAGCTCTGCGGCCAGAGCCGGCGCATGGCCACGCTGAATCAGGGGCCGGAGCTGGGATGGAGCCTCGCCGGCGGGCAAGAGGCGGGGGCCTCGGCGGGGGCCTAGAAGGCTTCGCCGGGCGGCGGGATACCGCGTTGCCGTTGGGACTGGGAGTAGCGTTTTAACTATATGCATGCAAGTTATGGGTGCTGGCAGGGCGGCCCAGGCTCCACTATAGTGGTAGGGTAACCGCCAACCTCAGCGCGAGAGGCCATGAACATCGACGGCATGAAATGCTCCCGCTGCCGCAAGCCGGCCCAGCACCGCCTGCCCAGCCACAACGCCCGCTTCTGCGACCACTGCCTGGGCATCTTCGTGCGCCGCCAGGCCGAGAAGGCCATCAAGCAGTTCGACATGCTGGGGCCGGGGCAAAAGGTCCTGGTGGCGGTGAGCGGGGGCAAGGACTCCCTGGCCCTGTGGCAGATCCTTTTGGAGCTGGGCTACCAGGCCGAGGGGCTGCACCTGGCCCTGGAGCTGGGCGACGGCAGCTTCGGCGAGGCCTCCCTGGCGGCCAGCCAGGACATGGCCCAGCGCCTGGGGGCGCCGCTGCACCTGATGAACATGGCCGAGCTGGCCGGCTTCGGGGTGCAGGAGATCGCCTGGGCCAACAAGCGCTCCTTCTGCTCGGTGTGCGGCACCCTAAAGCGCTACCAGCTGAACAAGGTCTGCCTGGACCTGGGCTTCGAGGTGTTGGCCACCGGTCACCACCTGGACGACGAGGCCGCCCGCCTGCTGGGCAACCTGGTGCGCCGCCACCAGCAATATCTGGAGAGCCAGTGGCCGGTGTTGCAGGGCGCGCCGGGGGCCTTCGCCAAAAAGATAAAGCCGCTGTGCCGCCTGCGCGGGGCGGAGATCAAGTCCTTCGCCAAGTCCCAGGGCATCTCGGTGGCCAAGGGCGCCTGCCCCCGCTCCAAGGGAGCCACCCTGCCCCATTACATGGACGCGGTGCGCCTGCTGGAAGAGCGCATGCCCGGCACCACCACGAATTTCTACATGGGCTATCTGGAGGACAAGGGCGGGCCGCCGCCCCAGCCGGACCCGGCCCAGCGCTGCAGTGTGTGCGGCATGCCCAGCTACGCCGACGTGTGCACCGTGTGCCGCTTTTTGGCCAACACCGCCGAGCGCGAAAGCACCAAGCGCGATGCGCTTCAATCGCCAGATTAGCTTCGACCCCGAGGCGGAACTCGCGGCCATCGCCGACTTCGCCGAGCGTTGGCGCAGCCTGTTCCGCCCTGCCGAGGTGGCCTACACTCCGGCCCACTTCACCGCCGAGCTAAACAAACTGCAGCGGGCCGCGCGCCTGCGCCTGTACCTGGTCACCCGCCCCCAGTGGCCGGTGGCCCTGGCCATCCTGGACGGCCTGGACCAGGCGCAGGCCATCGAGCTTTTGTCCCTGGCCCCCCTGGACGGCGAGGACGAGGTGCGCCCCTGGCTGAGCAGCCCCAGCCGCCGCCGGGAGCTGATGGCCCAGGCCCCGGCCGAGCCCAGCGGGCGCGGGGTGTTCCCCTTCCTGGTGGGCGAGCCCGAGGGGGTGGCCCTCATCGACCTGGAGCCCGAGGGCCTGGTGTTGGCCATGGCCCGCTGGGGGCATCTCAACGTCCTGGACCCGGAGCCGCTGCTGGCCCAGCGCCTGGCCCTGCTGGGTTTGCGGGTGCAACAGATGGGTGCGCCGGAAGACTAGGTTTCAAGCGGTCTGCTGGTTGGTGTCTCGTTACATCCTTTAATCATGCCGGTTAAATTAGAGGATTGGCGCGCGGAAGAATTGTTGAGCTTCGCTTCGCTCAACCCAACCTACGCTATGGCTGTGAGTGCGGCGTGTAGGGGCGGGGCTTATCGCCACGTTTTTGTTCGGCGGGTGCGTTTCCTTCGGGCCGAGATAGTTTCGTCGCTGGGTTCCTCGCAATGACAAAAGGGATTGCTGGGTTTCGCTGCGCTCTACCCAACCTACGCGATTGCTGTAGAAGAGGCGTGTAGGGGCGAGGTTTGTCCCCGCCCTCTTGCTTTTAAGAGATAGTTGTCATCGCGAGGAGCATCCCGGCAGGGGATGCGACGCGGCGATCTTCGCTTTCCCCCAGGCGGGATCGGCGCGTGGCGTGGTGGGTGGGGCCGTGTCCGGCGAGCGCGGGCCGGACGAGGGAAGTCGAAGATGGCCGCGTCGCGGCGGGTGGGCCGCCCTGTTCTTACTGGCGCTTGCCTCCGCCGCTCCTCGCCATGACGGCTATTGCTGGAGCCTGGCGGCATGCGGCGTTGGCAGAAGCGCGTGAGCGTCTGCCGCGCACAGAGATTGCTTCGTCGCCCTGCTCCTCGCAACGACAAAGGGGTTTGTTGGGTTTCGCTTCGCTCTACCCAACCTACGCTATGGCTGTAGAAGAGCCGTGTAGGGGCTGGGCGTCTGCCGCGCACCGAGATTGCTTCGTCGCGACATGCGCCGCTCCTCGCAACGACAAAGGGGTTTGTTGGGCTACGCTGCGCTCAACCCAACCTAAGCCTGATAGTTATGCGGCTTATACGCGACGGTCTCGCGTAAGGCCGATGAAAGCTGGCGTTATCGCGAGATTGATCCGGCGGGCTGCGCCATGCCCGAGAGCTAAAGAGCGTACCAGTAAAACACCACCGCCGCGCCGTCCACCGCCATCTCCCCCAGCATGGTCGCCACCAGGGCCCGCCCCAGGCCGCGTTCCCATGGGGCGATAGGCGCGGGGATGCCCAGGCGCTTGAGCAGCAGCACCGCCAGCCAGGCCGCGACGATGAGGGCGATGAGGACCAGGCCGCTTAGGAACAAGAGGTCCAGTGTTTCTCCGAAACTCTCCGGGGCCAGCCCCGACCAGGCTTGGTTGTTGATAGACTGACGGTTCATGCCCATATTGCTGTGCGTCTCGTGTCGCTAATTCTAGGTTGCGCGGCGACCCGGTGTTTAGAGCAGCGCCCCTTCCAGGTCGTAGTCGTGGGTGGCGGTGATGCGGCAGTCGGCGATGGCGCCGGGCGGGGCCGTGCCTTCGGTGATGATCACCAGGCCGTCCACCTCCGGGGCTTGGCCCCGGGTGCGCCCGGCCCAAACCAGGTCGCTGTCCGGGTGGGGGCCCAAGACCAGCACCGGCAGGGTGGCTCCCTCCAGGGCGGCCAGGCGGCGGCGGCTGATGCGCCGCTGCAGGTCCATGATCCGCCCGGCGCGCTGGGCGGCCACGGCGGGCGGGGGCGCGGGCATGCGGGCGCTGCGGGTGCCCGCCTCGGGGCTGTAGGGAAACACCCCCAGGCGGTCGAACTCCATCTCGGCCACGAACTCCTTGAGAAGGGCGAACTCTCGTTCGCCTTCGCCGGGGTGGCCCACCAACAGGGTGGTGCGCAGCGTGGCCTGGGGCGCGGCCCGGCGGATGCCCCGCACCAGCTCGCGCAGTTCGCTCCCGCTGCGGCGGCGGCCCATGGCCCGAAGCACCGGGTCGGCCGCGTGCTGCAAGGGCAGGTCGAAATAGTCGGTCACCTTGGGCTCATCTAAAACGGTAGTGATAAGCGCCTCGTCGATGATGTCCGGGTGCAGGTACAGCGGCCGGATCCACTCGATGCCATCGATGGAGGCCAGGGCGCGCAGCAGCTCGGCCAGGCCCGGCCCGCCCAGGTCGCGGCCATAGGACGTAAGGTCCTGGGCCACCAGGTTCAGCTCCCGCACTCCCAGGGCGGCCAGGCTCTCGGCCTCGGCCAAGAGATCGTCCAGGTGCCGCGAGCGCAGGGGGCCGCGGATGTGGGGGATGGTGCAAAAGGCGCAGGAGTTGGCGCAGCCGTCGGCCACCCGCAGATAGGCCCAGCCCGGCCCGGTGCTCAGCGCCCGGGGATCGGCCCCGCCGAACAGGGCGCGCGGCGGGCTGATGGCCAGGCGGCCCGCCGGGGGGGCGGCCAGATGGGCCAGCAGGCGGGGGGCCTCGCCGGGGGCCAAGAGCAGGTCGGCCTCGGGCAGGTCCGTTGCCAGCTTCTTGCCGTAGCGCCCCACCAGGCAGCCGGCCACCACCAGGCGCTGGTCGTCGCACTTCAGGTCGGCCAGCTCCAGGATCGCCTCCAGGGCCTCTTCCACCGCCGGCTGGATGAAGCCGCAGGTGTTGACCAACAACAGCCCGGCCTTCGAGGGCTCCTCCACCGCTTGCCAGCCGTCGGCCAAGAGCAGCCCGGCCAGGTGCTCGCCCTCCACCAGGTTCTTGGCGCAGCCCAGGTTGAGCAGGTAGTAGGTCTTGCCCGCGTCGGCCATGCTCAAGCCCTCGCCTCCTCGGGCACTTCCGGCAGGGGTCCGGCGGGCTCCAGGCCCGCCTCCGCCATCCAGGCCAGGAAATCCGTTAGCGCCCGCCGGGCCTGGGCCGCCCCGCGCTGGCGCTTGAATACCTTGCCCTCCAGGGGGGGCAGCAGACCGAAGTTCACGTTGCTGGGTTGGAAGCTTTTGCTAGTAGTATCGCGTAGATGTCTCACCAGGCCCCCCAGGGCGCAGGTAGGCGGCGGGCTCAGCAGAGGCCGGTCATGCAAGAGGTTGGCGGCGTTGATCCCGCAGAGGATGCCCATGGCCGCCGACTCCACGTAGCCCTCCACTCCCGAAAGCTGGCCGGCCACGAACAAGTGGGGTGCGGCGATGAGGCGCTGGTGGGGGTCCAGCACTCGGGGCGCGTCTAAAAAGGTGTTGCGGTGGATGGAGCCCCAGCGCACGAACTCGGCCCCAGCCAGGGCGGGAATCTTGCGGAACACCGCGTCCTGGGCCGGGTAGGTCAGCTTGGTCTGGAAGCCCACCAGGTTCAAAACGCTGCCCGCCGCGTTCTCCTTGCGCAGCTGCACCACGGCGTGGGGCCGCTTGCCCGTGGCCGGGTCTTCCAGGCCCACCGGCTTCATGGGACCGAAAAGCAAGGTTTTTTCGCCTCTTGCCGCCATCACCTCGATGGGCAGGCAGCCCTCGAAGAACTGGGGCGACTCGAAGTCCTTGAGCGGCACCTGCTCCGCCGTGGTCAGGGCGGCGTAGAACTCGGCCCACTCTTCCCGGCTCAGGGGGCAGTTGAGGTAGTCGCCCTGGCCCGGCTCACCGTATCGGTCTCCCCAATAGGCGTGGTCCATGTCCACGGATTCCAGGCTGACGATGGGGGCGATGGCGTCGTAGAAATGCAAGTGATTACTGCCAGTTAGCTTGGCCAGCTGGTCGGCGAGGGCCCCGGCGGTGAGCGGTCCGGTGGCCAGCACCGCCACCTCGTCGGGCAGCGTGTCCACCAGGGCGGTCTCGCGGCTGATCAGGGGCTGGGCGGCGATCTGGCCTTCCAGATGCCCGGCAAAGGCCTCGCGGTCCACGGCCAGGGCCTTGCCCGCCCCCACCGCCGTGGCGCGGGCGGCGCGCATAACCGCCGAATCTAACAGCGACATTTCCGCTTTGAGCAGGCCCACGGCGCTGGTGAGCACGTCCGAGCGCAGGGAGTTGGAGCACACCAGCTCGCCCAAATGGGGCGAGTGGTGGGCCGGGGAGAATTGCTCCGGCTTCATGTCCACCAGGCGCACCGCCACCCCGCTGCGGGCCGCGGCCAGGGCCGCCTCGCAGCCCGCCAGGCCGCCGCCGATCACCAAAAGTTCCGAGGACACGACTCAATCACCTCTTGGCCCCATGGCCCGATTGTTTCACGTGACACATCAAGGCGCTTGTTAGCTTGTTCTTAGCGCTTTACAGGTCTTTACCGGAAATTATACAATTTAGCCAGTACTTAGACAGTCCGGGAGATTGCTTTGGTTCGCCATCTGGTAGAGCTCAACCGTTTTTTCGAGGAATTCCGGCCCATCTTGGCCCGCGGCGCCCCGCCCAACCGGCAGGGACGGGCGATCATCTCCACCTTGGGCGGTCTGTTGGGGGCCAACGGGGGGGCGGTGAGCGCCTGGGAGCGCGGCGGCAACCTGGTGATGATGGCCACCTGGGGCCTGCCCCCGGCCGAGGCCCGGCGGTTGCGCACCATGGCCCAGGCCCCGCCCGGCTGCCCCGGCGAGCCCCTGGGGCGGGTGGGCTGGGTCTCGGTGGGCCCCGGCGAGGCGGTGGAGAGCGGTTGGCCCCAGTTCGACCGCCTGGTGCAAGACCTGATCACCGGGCAATGGCTGGCCCTGTGGCCCCTGACTCGGGTGGGGGGCAGCGGCCTGGCCCTGTTGCGCTTCAAGGAGCGCCCCGCCTGGGGGCCGGGCTTTGCCCAGGCCGCCGCCGGGGTGCTGGCCCTGACCGTGGACAACGTGCTGTTGAACGCCCAGGTCCACGCCCGCCAGGACGATTACAGCCGCATCTTCGCCAATTCCCGCGACATGATCTATCTGTCCTCGCGCGACGGCCGCTGGGTGGACGTTAACCCCGCCGGGGTGGAGATGCTGGGATACGCCTCCAGGGAAGAGCTTTTGGCCACCCCGGACAGCGCCCAAAAGGCCTACCTAAACCCCAATGATCGCAAGAGATTTCAGGCGGCCATCGAAAAAGACGGCTTTGTAAAGGACTACGAGGTCACCTTTGTAAAAAAGAACGGCGCGCCCATAGAGGTGGCCATCACCGCCTCGGTGCGCGAGCAAAACTCGGTGGTGCTGGGCTACGAGGGAATCATCAAGGACATCACCGCCGCCAAACACTCTCAGGAGCGCATCGAGCAGGAGCGGCTTTTGGCCGCCTCCATCCTGGAGCTGGTGCCCGTGGCCATCTTCGTGGTGGATCAGCACCACAAGGTGCTCCACTGGAACAAAGGCTGTGAGGAGCTAACCGGCTGGAAACGCCAGGATATTCTGGGCACCGACAAGACCTGGGAGGTGTTCGGGCGGCCCAAGGGGGTCTCCCTGGCCGACGTGGTGCTGGACGGCGACCTGGACAAGCTGAGGAGCATCTACGGCCATGAGAGCCTGCGCCGCTCCACCCTCTCGCCCGACGCCTGGGAGGCCGAGCACTACTTCGAGGACCTGGGCGGCCGCCCCAAGGAGCTGTTTTTTTCCGCCGCGCCCCTGCGTGACGCGGCCGGCAACGTCACCGGGGCGGTGGAGGCGATCATCGAGACCACCGACCTCAAGGAGCTGCAGCGCCGTCTGGCCCAAAGCGAAGCCCTCTACCGCACCCTGGTCGAGGCCAACCGCGAGGGTATCGTCCTGCACGACTACAACGGCTTTATTTTCGGTAACCAGGCGTTTTTACAGATGTTCGGTCTTAACGACATCTCCCAGGCGGGCAGCGATTTCCTGGAGCTATTGGCCGATTCCTGCCGCCGGGGCTATCTGGAATGGATGCGCCAGGTGGAGAGCGGCGAAGGCGCTCCGGTGTTCGAGGGTCAAGGCATCCGCACCGACGGGGTCTTCGACCTGGAGGTGACCGCCACCCCCTGCCCCTACCGGGGAAGCACCGCCCTGCTTTTCAGCACCCGCGACGTGACCATGCGCAAGGCCATGGAGGAGCAGCTCATCCGCTCCGAGCGCCTGGCCGCCACCGGCAAGCTGGCCTTTGACATCGCCCACGAGGTCAACAACCCCCTGGGTGGCATCCTCACCTATGCCCACCTGATGCAGGAAGACCTGGGGGCCACCAGCGAGCTGACTCCCACGGTGGACAAGATCATCAAGCTGACCAACCGCTGCAAGATCATCGTGCGCGGCCTTTTGGACTTCGCCCGCCAGGACACCCCGGAAAAGGAGCCCATGGACCTGAACAGGGTCCTGGAGGAGGTGGTTTCGCTCATGGAAGGGCACATGATCCTGCGCAAGGTGGAGCTGCACCGGGATCTGGCCCCGGATCTGCCCATGCTCTGGGGCCAGCGGGCCAAGGTCGAGCAGGTGTTTTTGAACCTCATCATCAACGCCGCCGAGGCCATGGAGGGCCAGGGCCGCCTGGAAATGACCACCCGCCACCATCCCAAGACCCGCGAGGTGAGCATAACCTTCACCGACACCGGCCCGGGCATGGACGAAGAGACCGCCCGGCGGGTCTTCGAGCCGTTTTTCACCACCAAACCGCGCGGCCGGGGCACCGGCCTGGGCCTGGCCATCAGCCACGGCATCGTCCAGCAGCACGGCGGGCGGGTGGAGCTGAACACGCGGCCGGGGATGGGGTCTACCTTCCGCATTATCTTCCCCGTGGGGGACTCGTAGATAAATCGAATGCTTGCGGGCGCGACCACGGCTGCGCCAGGCCGCCGGGGGCTGCGTTACCGGCATCGCTTAGGCCTCGACGTAGCTTGGGCTACGCCTGCGGCCTGCGCTCGCCGGATGCCTTGCCCGCGTCCCCCTGGCTGTGCCGCATTCTAAGTGGCGTTGGTGGTGGCAAGAATTATCAGGATTAGCGTAGGTTGGGTAGAGCGAAGCGAAACCCAACAAAACCTTGTCTTGTAGCCAAAATATAAGAGGGCGGGGATAAAACCCGCCCCTACACGCCCCATTCGGGAGCGACGAAGCAATCTCTGCCCTGCCCGGCGGCCTTCACCTACAAAAATGTTGCACGTGAAACAATTCGGCGGGTGGTGTGGCACCCTGCCCCCGGTTGTTTCACGTGAAACTAAGATTGTGGCTGTTTAACCGCGAAAGATGGCGATGATCCGCTGGGAGGTGCCGGGGCCCAGGGAATAAGGCGCGACCTCCAGGCCCAGGTCGCGGGCCTGGTCGGCGTCCTTGGCCCCCCGGGGCAGCAGGACCGCCCCGCCGGGGGCCAAGTAAGGCTCGGCCAAGGCCAGAGAGCCGGGGATGTCGGTCACCGCCCGCAGGGTGACGGTGGCGAAGCGCTCACCCCCCAGAGCCTCCCCTGCCCGGCCCATGACCGTGCGCACCCGATCTCCCAGCTCCAACGCCCGGATGGCCTGCTTGTGGAAGCTCACCCGCTTGGCCCGGGGCTCCAGCAGCGTCACCGCCAGCTCCGGCAGAGCCAGGGCCAGCACCAGGCCGGGAAAGCCCGCCCCGGAGCCGATGTCCAGCAGGTTCGGGCCTTGTATGTGGGGGACCAGGGGCAGGGAATCCAGGAAAAGATCGACGTAGGCGGCCTCGGGGTCGTGGTGCCCGGTGAGGTTGTGGGCCCGATTCCAACGCAAAAGGTCGGCGCAGAGACGCTCCCAGGCGATTAAGAGCTCCTGGGGCAGCGCCCTGCCCGCGATTTTGGCGGCCAAATCGCCCGGCATGGCTATTTCCCCACACAGAATTGGTCGAAAACGGCCTCGATCACCGCCTCCGGGGCGTCCACCCCGTCCACCTCGCCCAAGCGGGCCAGGGCCCCGGCCAGATCCAGGGACACCAGCTCGGCCGCCACCTCCGGGGCCTCCAGGCCCGCGATGGCCCGCTCCAGCGCCGCGGCGCAGGCGACCAGGGCCTCGGCCTGGCGCTGGGAGGCCACCGCCTCGCCCGGCGCGGGCTCGGGTTGCCCGCCGGTGAGGGCCGCGCCCACGGCCTCGGCCAGCTCTTCCAGCCCTGAGCTGTGCTTGGCGCTCACCCGCAGGGCCGGCGCGCCTTCCCCGGCCAGCTCTTCGGCCTGCCAGGCGGGCATCAGGTCGGACTTGTTCAGGGTGAGAACACGGCTAATATCTCTAGTAATATCAAGCACATGTCTGTCTTCACCGGTGAGGGGCGCGCCCTGATCCAGCACCACCAGGGCCAGATCGGCCCGGCCCAGGCGCTCCCTGGCCGCCGCGCGGCCCAGGGCCTCCAGCTCGCCGGGCTCCAGGCCCAGTCCGGCGGTGTCGGTGAGGCGGCAGACCACCCCGCCCAACAGGGCGCTCTCCTCGATGGCGTCGCGGGTGGTGCCCGCCGTGGGGGTCACGATGGCCCGGTTCTGCCCCAGCAGGGCATTAAACAGCGAGCTCTTGCCCACGTTGGGCCGCCCGCAGAGCACCACCAGGGCTCCTTCCCGCCACACCCGGCCCGATTGCCGCCGGGCCACCACCCGCCGCAGGGGCTCCAGGGCCTGGGCCCGCAGCTCTTCAGCCAGGGCTGGACCGGCCAACTCATTGGTTTCCTCGGGAAAATCGATGGCCGCCTCCACGGTGGCCGCGGCCAGGGTCAACGCTCGGCGCACCGGGCCCAACACCTGGGACAGGCCCCCGGCCAGCCCGGCCAGGGCCAGGCCCGCCTCGCCCTCGCTCTGGGCGGCGATGAGCTGGGCCACCGCCTCGGCCTGGCTGAGGTCCAGGCGGCCGCCCAGATAGGCCCGCAGGGTGAACTCGCCGGGCCGGGCCAGGCGGCAGCCCGCCTCCAGGGCGGCGGCCAACAGGGCCCGCAACACCGCCGGGCCGCCGTGGCTCTGCAACTCCACCACCTCCTGGGTGGTGTAGGAGCGAGGGGCCGGAAAGCGCACCGCCAACACCTGGTCCACCTCCCGGCCCTGGGAGCCGAGAGCCCGGCCCAGCACCAGCCGCCGGGGCGGCAGGGCGGCCGGGTCCAGCCGTGGGTCGCGGGGGGCGAACAGGCGCGTCGCCACCTCCCCGGCCTGGGGCCCGGAGATGCGCAGGATGCCTATGCCACCCGCCCCGGCCGGGGTGGCTATGGCCGCGATGGTGTCGTGGAAGTTGTAGAAATCGCTGGCGATCATGCTCTGCGCCATAGGGCGGCCAAAAGGCCGGCCCCCATGAGCGCCCCGCCGCCCAGACGGTGCAGGTTGCGCTGGGCTTGGGGCCGCCGCAACCAGCCGGCCAGAGATCCGGCGGCGTTGGCGTAGGCTGCCGCATTGACCACGGCCAGGAACACGAAGGTGGTTCCCAGCAGCAGCAGCTGGGGCCAAACCGGGCGCTCCGGGCACAGGAACTGGGGCAAAAAGGCCACGAAGAAGATGATGCTCTTGGGGTTCAGGGCGGTTACCAGATAAGCCCGGCCCAGCATGGCCCGGCCCGAAGCGGCCCGCCGGGCCTCCGGGACCGGGGAGCCGCCTTGGCGCCACATGCGCAGCCCCAGGTAAAAAAGGTAGGCCGCACCCAAGTATTTCAACAGGTTGAAGGCGGCGGCCGAAGCGGCCAGCAGCGCCCCCATGCCGGCCAGGGAGAGGCTCAGGGCGGTGAGGTCGCCCAGGCCCACCCCGACGACGGTGAACCAGGCGCTACGGCGGCCGTGACTCAAGGCGTAGCCGGTCACCAGCATCACCGTGGGCCCGGGGCTGACCAGCAACAGGGCCGAGGCGGCCACGAAGGCCCCATAGATTTCCCAGTCCATGCGCCTCTCCTTTGCCCGCCAGTCTATAGAGTTCCCCGTCGCCTTGTCCAGCGGGCCGGTTCACGCAAAAGGGGCCTCCTGGCGGAGACCCCTGTTCTTCAACCATATGTATAGGTCAGCGGGGGGTGATGACCACCTTTTTCATCTCGCCCTTGCCCCGGCTTACCGTGCTGATGCCCCGCTGGCTGCGCAGCACCAGGTGCACCAGGCGGCGCTCCTGGGGGTTCAGCGGCCCCATGCTCTGGGCCTTGCGGCTGGAGCGGGCCTTGTCGGCCATGCGCCGGGCGGTGTCTTCCAGGGAGGCGCGCCGCCGCTGGCGATAGCCCCCCGCGTCCACCGCGATGTGCACCGCCTTGCCGTACTTGTGGCTCACGATGCGGGTGGTCAGGTATTGCAAGGCGTCCAGGGTCTGGCCCCGGCGGCCGATGACCACCCCGGAGTCGGCCCCGTTGATGGACAGGCCGGGACCGTGCTCGGCCATGGCCACCTCCACCGTGGCCTTGGGGTCCAGGGCCTGGGTAAGGCGCTCCAACACCTGCCGGGCGGTGGCCATCATCTCGGACTGGTCGGGACCGGCCTCGGCGGCGTCGGGCTGGGGCGCGGGGGCCGCCGGCGGCGGCGCGCTCTGGGCCGGAGGCTCCGGTTTGGCCGGAGGCTCGGCCTGGGCCCGGGGTTCCGGCCTGGCCGGCGGTTCCGGCCTGGCCGCCCGGACGGGCGCCTCGTTGCGCGGGGGCGCCGGGGCCTTGGGCGCCGGGGCGGCCGGAGCCGGTTGCGCCTTGGGCTGGGGCGCGGCCGCGGGCCTGCTCGCCGGTTGGGGCGCGGGCCGGGGCTTGGGGTGCGCCTTGGGCTTGGGTTTCAAGGCGGTGGGCGTGGCGCTTTCGGTGAAGTCGGCCATCATCTGGGCCACCTCGTCGGCCGCGCTCTTGCCCTGGGGACGGGCCTTTATCACCGCCTTTTTGGCCCCCAGGATGCCGAAGAACCCGCCGGAGCCGGCGCTTATGACCTCCACCTCCAGCTGATCCAGGCTAACGCCGAAGTGCTCCTCGGCGGCCCTAAGGGCGTCTTCCGTGGTCTTGCCTGTAAATTCAACGTGTTCCATACAACGTCACGACTTGCTTTTGTTAGTCAGGTACTGCTGGCCGATGCTGAAGAGGTTGTTGACCAGCCAGTAGAGCACCAAGCCCGCCGGGAAGTTGATGAACATCACCGTGAACACCACCGGCATCAAGAGCATCATCTTGGCCTGGGTGGGGTCGCCGGTGGTGGGGGTCATCTTCTGCTGCAGGAACATGCTGGCGCCCATGAGCAGGGTGAGCACCGGCAGCCCGGCCCCCACGTAGGGGATGTCAAAGCCGATGGGCAAACGGTCCGGAGCGGACAAGTCGTTGATCCACAACATGAACGGCGCGTGCCTCAGCTCGATGGCGCTGCCCAGCACCTTGTAGAAGGCGATGAACACCGGGATCTGCACCACCATGGGCAAACAGCCTCCGGCGGGGTTGACCTTGTAGGTCTTGTACAGTTGCATGATCTCCTGGTTCATGCGCTGCTTGTCGTCGGCGTACTTTTCCCGAATGCGCTTGACGTGGGGCTGAAGCTTCTGCATGGACTTCATGGACTGGTAGCTCTTGCGGGTGAGCGGCCAGAAGATCAGCTTGGTCAACAGGGTGATGATGATGATGGCGATGCCGTAGTTGCCGATGAAATCGTAGATGAAGTTCATGACGATCAAGAACGGCTTGGCGATCACGTCGAACCAGCCGAAATCAACAGAGTCGGCCAGGTCGTGTCCCAAGGGATTTAGTATTTTCAGATCCTTGGGCCCGTAATACACCATGTAGCCCATCTCGCGGCTGGCTCCGGGGGCCAGCTCCACCAGGGGCTCGATCACCGTGGCCATCATGAGTTCGCCCGCCTCGCTGCCGGCCACGAAGCGCTTGGCCGGGGGCGCGCCCTCGGGGTCCAGGGGAGCCACCGCGCCCATGAAGTAGGGTATGGACAGGGCCAGGTAGTTGATGTCGCCGGTGTCCTTGGGGTTGTCGTCCAGGTCGCCGACGCTGATCTCGTTATAGTGGCCGTCCTTGGAGTACTGCACCCCGGTGAAGGCGTAAGCCGCCGATTCGGCGCGCTTTTTAAGCTCTACCAGGGCTAGGGAGGGCTGCAGGCTCAGGGGCTTGCCGCTGTTGTTGACCAGGCGCACCTTGAGGTTCCAGGCATAGGAGTCGGCCTGGAAGGTGTAGATCTTTTCCACCTTCACCCCGTTCACCTCGGTGGTGAAGCTCAGCGACTTGCTGCCCTTTTCCACCTTCAGCTTGTCGCTGGAGGGGGTGAAATCCTGGGTGCTCAGGTTGGGGGCCAGCTTGCTCAGGTTGAAGGCCAGGGCGGAAGGCTGGTTGGCCGCCAGGTCCAACACCGCGAAGTGCCCGCCCTGCTTGTTGACTTTGTTGTAATAATCGCGCAGGGTTACCGTGCGCACCCCGCCGCCGCGGCTGGTGAAGACGGCGGTGTAGAGCGGGGTTTGCACCTCCACCAGGGTCTCCGGGCCGCTGATCGCAACCGCCGGGGCCGGGGGTGCCGCCGGGGCGGTCGCGGCCGGCGTGGGGGCGGTGGGCGCCGGGGCGGCCGGCGCGCTCTGGGTCTGGCTCTGGGAGGCCTGGGGTTGGGGCGGGGGGGGCGTCTTGGGCTTGTTGTCCCCAAAGACCATTATCCAAGCCCACATAAGGCCCACGCTCAGGGCCAGGGCCAGCAACATGCGTTTTTGATCCATGATCGCGTTTCCCTGGGCGGAAAGCCCGGCCTAGGCCGGGTCGTGACCGCCGGCGGAGAATGGATGGCAGCGGGCGATTCGCCAGAGGCTCTTGCCCAGCCCGCGCCACAGGCCGTATTTGGCCAGGGCGTCCAGGGCGTAATTGGAACATGTGGGGTAAAAGCGGCACTGGCCGCCCAGGTAGGGACTCAGGGTGAGCTGGTATAGACGCACCAGGACCCGCGCCGCCGTTACCGGCAGGCTCAGGCGCCGGGAGCGGGCGGGGTCAGATTGCGGCAAAGCTCCCACAGTTCCTGACGAACTTGCGCAAGGCTCAAGGCGGGGGCTCCGGGAGCGGCCACCACTATCAGGTCGAAACCAGACGGCAGCTCGGCCCGGGTGTGCCGGAAGAATTCGCGCACCAGGCGTTTGACCCGGTTTCGCCCCACCGCGCCGGCCACCCGCCGGGTCACGGTGATGCCCAAGCGGCTTTGCCTCAGGCCGTTGGGCCGCCACAACAGGGTGAAGTGGCGGCTGCGTCGGCGCTTGGCGTCGCCCTGCACGGCCAGGTATTGAGGCCGGGTGCGCAGGCGAACCGTTTTGGGCAGGGATAGATCCCTTCCGGTCATCGACCCCCGTTGGCCTCACACGGCCAGCCGTTTGCGGCCTCTTGAGCGGCGGCGAGCCAATACGGCGCGGCCGCCGCGGGTGCGGCTGCGTACCAAAAAGCCATGGGTGCGCTTGCGCTTGGTGTTGCTGGGCTGAAAAGTCTGTTTCATCGGTTACCACCCTTTATGAAAACAGGTATAGCGCCCTGCCCGGACCGCTGGTCCGGCCGGGGAGCCTGGGGTTGAGGCGCGCCCTGAACGTCGGCGGGGCCTGATGTGGGGCCCGCGCCCGCAGGCGGGCGGCCATGCAAGGTGCCAAGTTAATCACACCAACCGGTGCTTGTCAAATAGACCGAGCCCTCCTAAGCTAGCGCTGACATAAGGGCAACCGGCCGCAAGTCACCAAGATTCGACCTTATTTATAGTTGCTTGCCCGGCCAGGGTCTGGTAGGCTCCCCCTTGACGCCAGTGATCGCCACCTTGCCTTCTTATCCCGTGGGAGCCTCCATGTTCCTCGATCCGTTACTCGGTATATTTAGCAATGATATGGCCATCGACCTGGGCACGGCCAATACGTTGGTCTATGTCAAGGGCAAGGGTATCGTTTTGAGCGAACCCAGCGTGGTGGCGGTGCGCAAGGACGCGCGGGGGGGCAATAGGGTGGTGGCCGTGGGCAAGGAAGCCAAGATGATGCTGGGGCGCACCCCCGGCAACATCCAGGCCATCCGCCCCATGAAAGACGGGGTCATCGCCGACTTCGAGGTCACCGAGGCCATGCTGCGCCACTTCATCCGCAAGGTGCACGCCCGGCGCGCCCTGGTGCGCCCGCGCATCATCATCAGCGTGCCCAGCGGCATCACCCAGGTGGAAAAACGCGCGGTCAAGGAAAGCGCCGAGAGCGCCGGGGCCCGCGAGGTCTACCTGGTGGAGGAGCCCATGGCCGCGGCCATCGGGGCCGGCCTGCCCATCACCGAGCCCACCAGCAGCATGGTGGTGGACATCGGCGGCGGCACCACCGAGGTGGCGGTCATCTCCCTGGCCGGCGTGGTCTACGCCAAGAGCGTGCGGGTGGGCGGCGACAAGATGGACGAGGCCATCCTGCAGTACATCAAGCGCAAGCACAACCTGCTCATCGGCGAACGCACCGCCGAGCTGATCAAGACCACCATCGGCAACGCCTATTTCGATCCCCCGGCCAATAACCCCGAGCCGGGGGCCGAGGGGGAGCGTGACGCCCAGGACGAGGCTCCCATGCCCGAATCCATGGAGATCAAGGGCCGCGACCTGATCACCGGCATCCCCAAGACCCTGAAGATCACCCCCGATGAGGTGCGCCACTCCATCACCGAGCAGATCGACGCCATCGTGGAAACGGTGAAGATCGCCCTGGAGCAGACCCCCCCGGAGTTGGCCGCGGACATCGTGGACAACGGCATAGTGCTCACCGGCGGCGGAGCCCTGCTTCGCGGGCTGGACGCCCTGTTGGCCAAGGAGACCCAACTGCCCATCTCCATCACCGAGGACTCGCTGTCCACGGTGGTGCTGGGTTCGGGCAAGGTTTTGGATAACCTCGACCTCCTCAAGGAGGTCATGATCAAATAACCGCCGCCGGAGCCCAACCGCGGCGCCCTGGTTACGGCCGCAACCGTGTAGTCATGACGCCGTGAACTTTTTCCGCAAGTATCGCATTCCCATCATCGTGGGCCTCTTTGTTCTGGGGGCTTTGGCCTACTTTTCCTTCAGCGCGGGCAAGGGGGTGGAGCGCATCCCCGCCGGCCGCTATCTGCTGGAGGTCACCGGGCCGGTGCAGCGGGGCATCACCGGGGTGGGCCAGTGGTTCAATTCCATCTGGCGCCACTACTTCGCCCTGGTGCAGGCCTCCGAGGAAAACGACCGCCTCAAAAAAGAGCTGGCCGCGCTCAAGCAGCGCACCGTGGACCGCGACGAGCTGGAGCTGGCCAACCGGCGGCTCAAGAAGCTGTTGGAGTTCAAAAAGGATCTGGACTTCCCCATGGTGGCCGCCGAGGTGGTGGGCACCGACCCCAGCGCCCAGTTCAAGACCGTGATCATCAACAAGGGCGCCACCGACGGCGTGCAGCCCCTGATGCCGGTGGTCTGCGCCCAGGGGGCGGTGGGCCGGGTGGTTTGGTCCAGCCCCCACTACGCCAAGCTCTTGCTTCTCATCGACCCCAACTCCGGGGTGGACGTGTTGGTGCAGCGCTCCCGGGCCCGGGGGGTGGTGGAAGGCGCGGCCGACGGCGAGCTGCGCCTGAAGTACGTCATCCACACCGAGGACGTGCGCCTGGGCGACAAGGTGCTCACCAGCGGAGCGGCCGGGGTGTATCCCAAGGGCGTGTTGGTGGGCACGGTCTCCGATGTGCGCCAAGGGCCGGGCGGGGTCTTCCAGATTGTCCAGATAGACCCGGCGGTGGATTTCGGACGCCTGGAGGAGGTGCTGGTCCTGCTGCACCGCCGCCAGCTGGATCAATAGAAGTTGTGCTCATGACGCGCTACCATACTATATGGAGCCCCCGGGGCGGCCTGGCCCCATCCGCGGCAGGGCCGGCTTGAAGCACGAGGCCGGCCGCTGGCCCCGGGCCCTGGGCACCTCCGCGATGGGCCTGCTCATGGCCGTGTTGGGCACCACCGCCTTCACCTGGTGGGCCGTGGGGCCCCTGCGCCTGGAACCCTTGATCGTGCTGGTGGTCTCGGCGGGCTATCGCCTGCCCCTGGTGCTGGGTTTTGTGGTGGTCATGTTCCTGGGCTACGTAGCCGACCTCATCTCCGGCGGGGTCATGGGCCTGAGCATGGTGGTCTTCACCCTGATCTATGTGATCTGCCAGTTGGCCCGCCTCAAGCTGGACATCGCTTCCTGGCCCTTTCAGATGCTCTCGGTGGGGGTGCTCACCGTGCTGGCCCACCTGCTCACCGCCGGGGGGGTGACTTTGACCGTGCCCTCCTACGTGCCCCCGGCCAACCTGCCCCTGCTGCTGGTGGCCCAGGCGCTCATCAACGCCCTTACCGCCCCGCTGTTTTTCGGCCTCAATGAGGCCCTGGTGAATATGCTGGCCCGCCTGTGGCCCGCCCAACGCAAGGCGACCCCATGAGTCTGGGACAGATACCCAAACCGGCCTCCGTGGGGGGGCGCGGCCTGGAGCCGGGGGAAAACCCCAACGTCCGCAAGGCCTTGTTGACCGCGGCGGTGGTGGTGGGCCTGGCCCTGATGGTGCTCCTGGGCCGGCTTTGGTATCTGCAGCTGCTCAAGGGCGAATACTTTCGCCTGCTCAGCGAGAACAACCGCATCCGCCTGGTGGACCTGGCTCCCAGCCGGGGCCTCATCTTCGACTCCGAGGGCCGCCTGCTGGCCGACAACCGCCCGGCCTTCACCCTGGCGGTGATCCCCGAGGACGTGGCCGACTGGGCCACCCTCACCCGCCGCCTGCACAACCTGGTGGGCCTGGAGCCCGAGGAGGTGGCCAAGGCGCGCCGCGCCGCGCAGGGGCAGCCGCCCTTCAAGCCGGTGGTGCTGCGCAACCACCTGGACCGCGAGCAGCTGGCGTTGGTGGAGACCTTCCGCTACGAGCTGCCCGGGGTGAAGGTGTTGGTGCGCTACCAGCGGGCCTATCTGGCCCCGCGTCTGGCCTCCCACGTCATCGGCTATTTGGGCGAGATCAACCAGGAGGAGCTGGAAAAGAGCAACCGGGCGGTTTACCGCATGGGCGACTGGGTGGGGCGCTACGGCCTGGAAAAGAGCCGGGAGCGGGTCTTGCACGGCCGCCGGGGGGCCCGCCAGGTGGAAGTGGACGCCCTGGGCCGCGAGATAAAGCTGCTCAAGGAGGTTCCGGCCAGCCGGGGGGCGGATCTGACCCTGTCCATCAACCTGGATCTGCAAAAGGCGGCGGCCAAGGCCCTGGGAGACCGGGTGGGGGCGGTGGCCGCCCTGGACCCCCGCGACGGCAAGGTGCTGTGCCTGTATTCCAGCCCCGCCTTCGACCCCAACGATTTCATCACCGGCATGACCACCGAGGAGTGGAAGAAGCTCTCCGACGACGAACGCCATCCCCTCAAGGACCGCTCCATCAGCGGCATGTACCCGCCGGGCTCCACCTACAAGATCATCACCTCGGCCGCCGGCCTGGCCGAAGGCGCCATCAACCTGACCACCAGCTTCTTCTGCGCCGGGCAGATGCCCTTCGGCCGCCGCTCCTACCTGTGCTGGGCCTACAAGAAGGGCGGCCACGGCCACACCGATATCCACAAGGCCATCCGCGAGTCCTGCGACGTGTTCTTCTACAAGACCGGCCTCAAGCTGGGGGTGGACCGTCTGGCCAAATGGGCCCGGGCCTTTGGCCTGGGGCGGCCCACCGGCATAAGCCTGCCCCACGAGTCCCCCGGCCTGGTGCCCGACTCCAAGTGGAAAAAGAAGCGCTTCAAGGAGGCCTGGCAAGAGGGCGAGACCCTTTCGCTGGCCATCGGCCAGAGCTTCACCCTGGTCACCCCCCTGCAACTGGCCCGCATGACCGCGGTGGTGGCCAACGGCGGCATGCTGGTGACCCCCACCCTGGTCAAGACGGTGACCCCGCCCGGCGGCGAGCCGGTGCCCGCTCCCGAACCGGTGAAGACCCGGGTGCCCATCGCGCCCGAGCATCTTAAGACCATCGTCAGCGGCCTGAGCGGGGTGGTCAACGAGCCCCACGGCACCGCCCGCCGGGCCCGCCTGCCCGGCATCACCGTGGGCGGCAAGACCGGCACCGCCCAGGTGGTGGCCCTGAAGTTCGAAAAGTCCTTTGGCAAGGCGGAGAACGTGCCCTGGAAATACCGCTCCCACGCCCTGTTCGTGGCCTTCGCCCCGGTGGAGAACCCCACCATCGCGGTGGGGGTGGTGGTGGAGCACGGCGGCCACGGCGGCTCCGACGCCGCCCCGGTGGCCGCGGCGGTGATGCGGGCCTACTTCGGCATCCCCGAGCCCGAGCCGCCTCAACCGCCCCAGGCGGCCCAGCCCAAACCCAAGCCGCAACCCAAGGCCAAACCCACGCCCAAGGCCAAGCCCCAACCCAAGAAGAAGCCCGCCGGGCGGGGAGCCGGGGCATGATCGACCGCCGCCTGGTATCGAGCTTCGATTGGCTGCTCTTGGCCCTCATCCTGGCCCTGGGGGCCTGCGGGGTCGTCAACCTCTATTCCGCGGCCAGCTCCTTCGGCGGAGCGGGCACCCCGGTGTATTTGAAACAGGCCTATTGGTTCGGCCTGGGCCTGGCGGTGATGCTCACCGTGGCCATGATCGGGCCCCAGCGCCTGTCCACCATCGCCTACCCTTTTTATCTCCTGGTGGTGGTGATGCTCGTCGCCGTGCTGTTTTGGGGCAAGATCATCGGCGGCAGCCAGCGCTGGCTGGCCCTGGGGCCCATGGTGATCCAGCCCTCGGAGCTGGCCCGTCTGGCGGCGGTGTTGGTCTTGGCCGCCTGGTTCCAGCGCCGGGACCAGATGGAGCCCTACCGCCTGCACCAACTCATAATCCCGGTGGGCCTGGCCCTGATCCCGGCGGTGCTCATCCTTAAGGAGCCCGACCTGGGCACCTGTTTGCTGGTGCTCATCGTGGCCGGCAGCGTCATCCTGGTCAACGGGGTCAAGCTCCGCGACCTGGCCATCGCCGGGGGGGGCATGGTGGTGGCCCTGCCCCTGGTCTGGCGCTTCATGAAGGACTACCAAAAGCAGCGCATCTTCAGCTTCCTGGACCCGGAGAGCGACCCCCTGGGCGCGGCCTACCACCTCATCCAATCCAAGATAGCGGTGGGCTCGGGCCAGTTCATGGGTAAGGGCTTCTTGGCCGGCACCCAGAGCCAGCTGCACTTTTTGCCCGAGCAACACACCGACTTCGCCTTTTCGGTGCTGGCCGAGGAGTGGGGCTTCATCGGGGGCATGGTGGTGCTCCTGCTGGTGGCGGCCGTGGTCTACCGGGGCATCGCCATCGCCTACCGGGCCAAGGACCGCCAAAGCCTCCTGTTGGTGGTGGGCGGCACGGCCATGATCTTCTGGCCCGCGGTGATCAACGTGGGCATGGTCCTGGGCCTGTTCCCGGTGGTGGGCATCCCCCTGCCCTTCATCAGCTACGGCGGCTCCTCGCTCATCACCACCATGGCCGCCCTGGGGCTTATTCAGGGGGTGGCTATGCGGAGGTTCGTCTTTCACCGACCATAGTTGCGGCTTCGCCAGACGCCATATAGCTGCGTTGTCGGCGTCACTCGGTCCTCGGGGTAGGTCTACTACCCCTGCGTCACTCGCTCGCCTGCCGCCTTGCTCTATGGCGTCTGGCTGTGCCGCGGGATTTGGCGGCTTCGCCAGGTGCCCGTGGGCTGCGTTGCCGGCATCGCTCAGGCCTCGACGTAGCTTTGGCTACGCCTCCGGCCTTCGCTCACCGGACGCCTTGCCCACGAACCCCTGGCTGTGCCGCCAGATTATGGGCAATAGCGTAGGTTGGGTTGAGCGAAGCGAAGCCCAACAATTCCCTCGTCGTTGTGAGGGGCGGCATCGCCGCGACGAAGCAATCTCTGCCCGCCGGGAGAGACCCTTACCACTCGAGCAACATCGTGGGTTGGGTAGAGGGTGCAGCCCGAAACCCAACAATTCCTTCCCCCTCCCCCCTCCCTGGGGCTCCCCCCCGCCGTTTTGACTTGCCCCCCGCCGCTCACCCGTGCTAGGGAGATACTGTTGTGCGCCAGCGCCCCGCGAAAGGCGGCGCGCCGGCGGCGCAATGCAAGGAGACACTGGGTGGCCAAGCGCAACCGCGAATCCGGGGTGAGCTACTTTCTGGGAAAGGGAGTGCGCCAGCAGGGCGAGCTCTTCTTCGAAGGCAAGGCGCACCTGGAAGGCGAGTATCAAGGGCGCATAAGCGGCCGGGGATCCTTGCTGATAGGGCCCAGCGCCGTGGTGGAGGCCGAGGTCGAGGCCGGTCAGGTGGTCATCTGCGGCCAGGTGACCGGCAACGTGGTGGCCACCGAGCGCATCGAACTCAAGAAACCCGGCCGTCTCACCGGCGATCTCAGGGCCCCCCTGGTGGTCATGGAAGAGGGGGTCCACTTCCAAGGGCGTTGCCATATGGCCGGGGATGAAAATCAGGAAGATGCCGGCGGCCTGAAGCTGCTTTCCAGCCCCGACGAGGGCGAGAGTCCAGGCGGCTTAAGGCCCCGGTAAGGCAAAAAAAGTTTTGACACTTCCTGTTAAATATTGTACAAGGTCGCAGCTTGTGTTTTTGGTAACAGACTTCCCCGGTCGGAGTGCCGGGCGTGGTTGGTATCCATAACCTGGCTATTTTCAAATAAATTTTTTCGCAAACAGGGTTGTTGGAAGCACAATTCCGGAAAGGCCGCCAAGCCTTTCACCCTAGGTGCGGGAGCACAAAGGTCTTATGGTCAGCATTGACATAGACGCTTCTTTATTTTGGCAGATCGGCAACTTTTTGTTGCTGCTCGTGGCCCTCAACTACCTGCTTTATCGCCCCATTCGGGGCATCCTCCGCCAGCGGGCGGAAAAGGTGGCCCAGCTCAACGGCGACATCACCTCTTCCGAGGAGGGCGCCAAGGCCAAGGCCGCCGAGTTGGAGGCCAACCTGGTGCAGGCCAGGCGGGACGGGGCCGAAGTGCGCGAAGAGATAAAGAACCAGGGCCACGGCACCGAGCGGGAGATCATCGACGCGGCCACCGCGGAGATGGAACAAACCGTGGCCAATGTCCGCGAGGAGATCGTGGGCGAGATCGGCCAGGCGCGCCAGGATCTCAAGGGCCAGGTGCAGTCCTTTGGGCAGGAGCTGGCCCAAAAGCTTTTGGGGAGGAGCCTGCAATGAGATTAGCCCGAAAGATGCTGCCTCCCCTGTGTGCGCTGGCCCTGGTCGCCTTGGGCGCCGGGCTGGCCCTGGCCTCCGGCGGAGGCGAGGGGGCGGCCGCCCACGGCGGCGGCGGCATCAGCGACAGCCAGATGTGGGACTTCATCTACCGGATCATGAACTTCGTGGTCCTGGTGGCCGTGTTGGTGGTGGTGCTCAGGAAGCCCCTCAAGAGCGGACTGGGTTCGCGGGTCGAGCAGATCAAGAGCGAGCTGGAGGAGCTGGAAGCCAAGCGCGAGGAGGCCCGCCGGGCCTACGCGCTCATGGAACAGCGCCTGGCCGACGCCGCCGGCGAGCACGATAAGATTTTGGCCGAGTTCCGGGCCATGGGCGAGAAGGAGAAGGCGGCCATCATCGCCGGCGCCGAGTCCACCGCCCAGCGCATCAAGGAGCAGGCCAGTTTCACCATTGAGCAGGAAACCGCCCAGGCCAAGGCCGAGCTGCGCCGCGAAGTGGCCGAGATGAGCGCCACGCTGGCCGAGGACCTGCTCAAGGAAAAGATCAACTCCGAAGACCAGACTCGCCTGGTGGATGAGTACTTGGCCAAGGTTTCGCAGGAGGTACAGTGACCAGCCTCATCGTAGCCAAACGCTATGCCAGGGCCTTGCTCGAGTTGGGCAAGGAAGACGGGAACCTGGATCAATACGGAAAAGAGCTTGCCGAGGTCGCCGAGCTGTTCACCGCCTCTGGCGAGTTGGAGCAGGTGTTGGCCAGCCCGGCCATCGACTTCGAGGACCGCAGCAAGCTCTTGAACACCTTTTTGGACAAGATGGGGCTCAGCCCCATTGCCAATAACTTCTTCCGTCTTTTGATGGACCGCGGACGCATCGATACGGTACGCGACATCAGCCGGGTCTACACCCGCTTGCTCGACGAGGAGAAGGGTATCACCAGGGCCGAGGTTGTGGCCGCCGCCCCGCTCAACGAGGCGGAGGTCAGCCGCATCAAGGAAGTGCTCACCACGCTGGCCGGACGTGATGTCGTGTTGGAAGTCAAGGAGGATTCCAGCCTCATTGGCGGAGTCAGGGCCCAGATTGGAGACCTGGTTCTGGACGGCACCGTCAAGACGCAGCTGGAAACTTTGAAGGATTCTTTGAGAAGGGGTGATTACGCCTAATGCAGATCAGAGCCGAAGAGATAAGTCAGGTAATCCGTGAGCAGATCAAGGATTACGACAAAAAGGTAGAGGTCAGCGAGACCGGCACAGTTCTGAGCGTTGGCGACGGTATCGCCCGCGTCTACGGCGTGGAAAAAGCCATGGCCGGTGAATTGCTGGAGTTCCCCCACCAGATTCTGGGCATGGTGCTCAACCTCGAAGAGGACAACGTCGGCGTGGCTGTCATGGGCGACGTGGAGCACATCAAGGAAGGCGACCCGGTCAAGCGTACCGGCCGCATCGCCGACGTGCCCGTGGGCGACGCGGTCATCGGCCGCGTGATCGACCCGGTGGGCAACCCGCTGGACGGCAAGGGTCCCATCGCCACCGAGGAGCGCGGCCGCATCGAGGTGGTGGCCCCCGGCGTCGTGGCCCGCAAGAGCGTGCACGAGCCCATGTACACCGGTCTCAAGGCCATCGACGCCATGACCCCGGTGGGCCGCGGCCAGCGCGAGCTGGTGATCGGCGACCGCCAGATCGGCAAGACCGCCATCCTGGTGGACGCGATCATCAACCAGAAGGGCCAGGACGTTAAATGCGTCTACGTGGCCGTGGGTCAGAAGAAGTCCACCGTGGCCCAGGTCATCGACGTCCTCACCCGCAACGGGGCCATGGACTACACCTGCGTGGTCAGCGCCTGCGCCTCCGACCCCGCCACCCTGCAGTACATCGCGCCCTACTCCGGCTGCACCATCGGTGAGTACTACCGCGATCGCGGCGGCCACGCCCTGATCTGCTACGACGACCTCAGCAAGCAGGCCGTGGCCTACCGCCAGATTTCCCTGCTGCTGCGGCGTCCTCCGGGACGCGAGGCCTATCCCGGCGACATTTTCTACAACCACTCCCGCCTGCTGGAGCGCGCGGCCAAGCTCAGCGACGATCTGGGGGCTGGCTCCCTCACCGCCCTGCCGGTGATCGAGACCCAGGCCGGCGACGTGTCGGCCTACATCCCCACCAACGTGATCTCCATCACCGACGGCCAGATCTACCTGGAGCCCGGCCTGTTCTACTCCGGCGTGCGCCCGGCCATCAACGTCGGCCTGTCGGTCAGCCGCGTGGGCGGCGCCGCCCAGGTGAAGGCCATGAAACAGGTGGCCGGTACCCTGCGCCTGGACCTGGCCCAGTTCCGCGAGCTGGAGGCCTTCGCCCAGTTCGGCAGCGACCTGGACAAATCCACCCAGGCCCAGCTCAACCGGGGCTTCCGCATGGTGGAAATTCTCAAGCAGCCCCAGTATCAGCCGCTGCCCATGGTCAAGCAGGTCACTATCCTGTTCGCCGGCACCCGCGGCTTCCTGGACAAGTTCGAGGTCGGCCAACTGGCCGACTACGAGGCTCAGCTCTACGACTTCATGGAGGCCAAGCACCCAGAGGTGTTCGCCGAACTGGAAGAGAAGAAAGCCTTTGACGACGAGCTTGACGGCAAGATGAAGGCGGCGCTCACCGAGTTCGCCGACGTTTTCCAGCCTAAGCAGTAAAGAAGGGCAGCCATGGCGGCACTTCGCGACATCCAAAATAAAATCGCGGCGGTCAAAAAGACTCGCCAGATCACCCGGGCCATGAACATGGTGGCCGCGGCCAGGCTGCGCCAGGTGCAGGAACGCACCGAGCGCTTTAGGCCCTACGCCTCCAAGTTCTCCGAGGTGTTAAGCAGCCTGAGCGAGGGTATCGACCCCGAGAGCCACCCCCTTCTGGCCCAGCCGGAACAGGTGGACCGGGTGGCCGTGATCCTCATCACCGCCGACCGCGGTCTGTGCGGCTCGTTCAACATGAACATGATCCTCAAGGCCCAAAAATTCCTCACCGAGCAAAAGAGCGAGGGCCGCGAGGTATCCCTGTACGGGGTGGGCCGCAAGGGCATCGAGTACTTCACCCGGCGCAAGGTGGAGTTCGCCGAAAAGCTCCCCGGAGCCATGAACGTGGTGGACTTCGATCTGGCCACCCAGGTGGCCCGCATGGGCCTCAACGCCTTCCTGTCGGGCGAGGTGCAAGAGGTCTACCTCATCTACTCGCGGTTCCAGTCCATGGCCTCTCAGGTGCCCACGGTGGAGAAGCTGTTGCCCATCAGCCCCGCCGAGGACGAGGAAGACCAGGTGGGCCAGGAATACCTCACCGAGCCTTCGGCCGAGGAGATCCTGGTGGATCTGTTGCCCCGCTACCTCAACGTGCGGGTGTACAGCGGCCTCTTGGAAACCTCCACCAGCGAAAACGCGGCCCGCATGGCAGCCATGGACAACGCCACCAAGAACTGCAAGGAATTGATTCAAAACCTGACTCTGGCCTTCAACAAGGCCCGGCAGGCGGCGATCACCGCGGAACTCATGGACATCGTCGGCGGGGCCGAGGCCCTCAAAGCCGGTTAGGGTTTATAAGTAATTAACTAACGCTTCTGGTTAGGAGGCCGGTTGGTCATGGATATCGTTAACACTGGCAAACTCACTCAGGTAATCGGGCCGGTGGTGGACGTCGAGTTCGCCGACGGCAATTTGCCCGAGATTTTTTCAGCTCTGTTGATTACCAACCCTGGAATCAACGATGAAGAGGACAACCTGGTGGTCGAGGTGGCGCTGCACTTGGGCGACAACATCGTCCGCTGCATCGCCATGGACGTCACCGAGGGACTCACCCGCGGCCTGACCGTGAAAAACACCGGTCAGCCCATCATGATGCCCGTGGGCGACGAGACCCTGGGCCGCGTGCTCAACGTGGTGGGCCGCCCCGTGGACGGCCTGGGCCCCATCGACGCCAAGATGTACTACCCCATCCACCGCCCGGCCCCCAGCCTGGTGGACCAGGACACCACGGTCAACGTGTTGGAGACCGGCGTGAAGGTTATCGACCTTCTGGTGCCCTTCCCCCGCGGCGGCAAGATGGGCATGTTCGGCGGCGCCGGCGTGGGCAAGACCGTCATCATGATGGAAATGATCCACAACATCGCCATGCAGCACGGCGGCATCTCGGTGTTCGCCGGCGTGGGCGAGCGCACCCGTGAGGGCAACGACCTCTACCACGAGATGAAGGACTCCGGGGTTATCGACAAGGCCGCTCTGATCTACGGCCAGATGACCGAGCCTCCGGGGGCCCGCGCCCGCGTGGCCATCTCCGCCCTTACCGCGGCCGAGTATTACCGCGATGAGCAGGGCCAGGACGTGCTGTTGTTCATCGACAACATCTTCCGCTTCACCCAGGCGGGCTCCGAGGTCTCGGCGCTCTTGGGCCGCATGCCCTCCGCCGTGGGTTATCAGCCCACCCTGGGTACCGACCTGGGCGAGCTGCAGGAGCGCATCACCTCCACCACCAAGGGGTCCATCACCTCGGTGCAGTGCGTGTACGTGCCCGCCGACGACCTCACCGACCCGGCGCCGGCCACCACCTTCGCCCACTTGGACGGAACCGTGGTGCTCTCGCGTCAGATCGCCGAGCTGGGCATCTACCCCGCGGTGGACCCGCTGGACTCCACCAGCCGCATCCTCGACCCCAACTACCTGGGCGAGGAGCACTACCTGACCGCCCGCCAGGTGCAGATGATCCTGCAGAAGTACAAGGACCTGCAGGACATCATCGCCATCCTGGGCATGGACGAGTTGGCCGAGGACGACAAGCTGACCGTGGCCCGCGCCCGGCGCATCCAGCGTTTCCTCTCCCAGCCCTTCCACGTGGCCGAGACCTTCACCGGCACCCCGGGCAAGTACGTGAAGCTGGAGGACACCATCCGCGGCTTCAAGGAGATCGTGGACGGCAAGCACGACGACCTTCCCGAGCAGGCCTTCTATATGGTCGGCGGCATCGAGGAAGCCCAGGAGCGCGCCGCCCAGTTGAAGGGCGACGACTAGCCTAGCGAGGGGATAAGCAACCCATGGCCAACAAGATACTGCTGGAAGTGGTCACCCCGGACAAGCTGTTGTTGTCCAAGGAAGTGGACGTGGTGGTGGCCACCGGCGTGGACGGCGAGTTCGGCGTGCTGCACGGCCACGTACCTTTCCTGGCCTCCCTGGCCATTGGGGAGATGCGCTTCAAGGACGGCAACGACACCGAATACGCGGCCATCGCCGGCGGGTTCGCCGAGGTGACCGGGGAAAAGGTGACCATCCTGGCCGAAGCGGCCGAGCTGGCCCGGGAAATCGACATCGACCGGGCCCAGCGGGCCCGTGAGCGGGCCCAACAGCGCGTGGAGAAATCCCGCGCCGAAGAAATGGACTATGCCAGGGCCGAAGCGTCCATGCAAAGGGCCATCATGCGCCTGAAGGTGGCCGGCCGCACGGGCGGCTTGGGCTAGCCCAGACCCGAATCCATACCGACCGAAGACGGCCACCCCGCAAAGGGGTGGCCGTTTTTTGTCGCCGGTGTGGGGATGGAGAGGGATCTGAAATTTTGCTCCGGAGGCATGCCGGGCGGGGCCGGTATAGGCTAGAATTCAATTAGAGGTGTTACGAGGTTGCTGCAACTAACTTGGGGAGATAGACAGCATGGGTATCCTGAAGCTGTTGTTGGCTTTCGCGCCCTGGCTAGCGTTTCTTTTCATCGCCCACGGGAGCCTGTTGCGCTTGAAGATCGGCCTGGTGGTGGCCCTGGCCTTGAGCGTGGTGATGGGCGTGACCCGGCTGCACCGGGGGGTTATCCTCTGGGTGGGCCTGGTTTTCTTCAGCTTCGGCATGCTGATTGTCTTTGTCTTTCAGGACATGTGGACCGTGCGCCACATGGGGGTCTTGGCTTCCGGAGCCCTGGCCCTGGGTTCCTGGCTTTCCGTGGTCCTGTTGAGGCCCTTCACCCTGGACTACGCAAAGGAGCATACCGACCCCTCCCTCTGGAATGACCCCGTCTTCATGCGCACCAATATGCTGCTGACTTCCCTCTGGGCCGCGGTGTTCAGCCTCAACGCCTTGCTGGCCTGGGGAAAGATGAGTCAATTCATGCTGGGCGAGGTGACCTATGAAATAGCCTCCTACGCCCTTTTGGTGGGCATGGCGTTTTTTACCAACTGGTACCCGGCGCATGTCAGACGCGTCCAAGCGAGGCCCAGGCCCTGAAAAAAGGCCGTCTCCCCGCCGGAGGGTTGGCGCATTTGCCGGCCGCGAGAAAATTTGGTTTGTTGAAACGACTCGGAGGAGGGTCATGAAGATGATGGCCATGAACGGCAGCCCGCGCAAGAAGGGCTGGAACACGGTGAGCATGCTGGAGAGCATGCTGGAAGGCGCCCGCTCCGCCGGGGCGGAGACCGAGCTGGTCCAGCTATACGACCTGACCTTCTCCGGCTGCATAAGCTGCTTTTCCTGCAAAAGGCTGGAGCGCAAGCAGGACGGGGTCTGCGCGATACAAGACGATCTGACCCCGGTGCTGGCCGCCATCCGCGAGAGCTGCGACGCCCTGGTGGTGGGCACTCCGGTCTACTACGGCTGCGAGACCGCCGGCACCCGCGCCTTTTTGGAGCGCCTGTGCTTTCCCAACGGCAAGTACGACCTGCAAAGGTCTTCCCTGTTCCCGCGGCGCATCAACACGGCCCTGATCTACACCATGAACGTGAGCGAGGCGCGGATCGCGGAGATGGGCTACGCCACGGGCTTCGAGCGGACCAGGTCCATGCTGGACCGGCACCTGGGCCCCTGCGAGTTGCTTTTGGCCACCGACACCCTGCAGTATGCCGATTACACCTGCTACGAGAGCGAGATTTTTGACGAGGCGGCCAAGCGCCGGCGCCACGAGGAGGTGTTCCCCCAGGACCTTCGCAAGGCCTTTGAGCTAGGAGTGCGCCTGGTGGCGTGAGGGCCGGCGCACCCCTATCCGCCAAGCGCCACGGGCGTCCCGCCATCGGGACGCCCGTGCGCTTTCCCCAGAATTCCCCGCCTAGTACTCCACCAGGTCCTTGTGGCCGAAGCCCTTGGAGTAGTCGAGAAAATAGGCCCGCACCGGCCCGATCTTGAACACGATGTGCTGCTCGCTGGGGGTGATGGTGGCGCTCTCGCCGAACTTGGCGGCGTAGAGCGCGTTGGCCCGGGCGATCTCCTGGGCGTCGGTCACCTGGCCGGCCACGCCCTCCATCTGCACCCCGGTGATCTCCGTGAAGGCGGCGTACTGGTCCTGATCCACCACGTAGGCCACCTGGGGGTTGGCCAGCATGTTGGCCGCCTTGCGGGTGTCCTGGCGGGTGCCGAAGTAGACCGTGGCCCCCTGGGCGGCAAAGGCCACGGTGTGGGCCTGGGGCGCTCCCTGGGCGGTTACGGTGGCCAGGTTGATGAAGGGATGGCTGCCCAGGTACTGGGCGATTTGCTCTTTGATCTCATTTTGGCTCATGGCGTTTCTCCTTGCTTGATGGCCGCTGACGGCGTTTTGGGGTATATTGTTGGGCAAAAGGGAGTTTTGGCAAGTAGACACCTAAAAGTCACATAACAACCTTTTGGTAAGAATTGCGTAGTTACAAGGTGATAGGCCAAAATAAAAATTGCGGCCCTGGCTGCCCGGTGGAAAAAACCCTGGCCCTCATCGGCAGCAAGTGGAAGGTGCTCATCCTCCGGGAGCTTTCTTCGGGGCTCAAGCGCTTCGGGGAACTGCACCGGGGGATGGGCGGCATCAGCCAAAAGATGCTCACCCAGCAGTTGCGCCAAATGGAGGCCGACGGGCTGGTGCGGCGCCGGGCCTATGCCGAGGTGCCCCCCCGGGTGGAGTATTCCCTCACCGCCACCGGCCGCAGCCTGGAGCCGGTGCTGGCGGCCGTGGCCCAGTGGGGCCAGCGCTATCTGGACACCCAGGGCCACCCCGAACGGTCCGGGGAGAACCCGGCCTAGGATCGCCGCGCCCCCGGGCGGGCCGGTCATTGACGCGGGTAGCTGGACCGGCTACCATGCCCGCGTGCTTGGTGCTGTATTTGACCTTAGCGGGAGAAGGCGATCATGGAAGTCAAGCGGGTAAAGCTCATCTATTTCTCACCCACCAAGACCACCCAAAAGGTGTTGGAAAGCATAGCCAAGGGCATCGGGGCCCAGGACGTCGAGCATTTCGATCTGACCCTGCCGGAGGGAGCCGGCCAGACCATCACGCCCTTTAGCGAGGGTGATCTGGTGATCCTGGGGGCGCCGGTTTACGGCGGCCGCCTGCCCGTCGTGGCCATCGAGCGCTTTGAGCGGATCAAGGCCGCCGGCACCCTGGCGGTTCCCGTGGTGCTCTACGGCAACCGGGAGTTCGAAGACGCCCTGCTGGAGCTGAAGAACCTGGCCCTCGAGCTGGGCTTCCAGCCGGTGGCCGGCGGCGCTTTCGTCGGGGAGCATTCCTTCGAAACCGAGGACTCCCCCATCGCCCACGGACGCCCGGACGGCCAGGACGCGCAAAAGGCCGTGGATTTCGGGGCCAAGATCAAGGACAAGGTCGCGGCCCTGGCCTCGCCCCAGGCGCTGGGGGAGCTGGAAATTCCCGGCAGGTTCCCCTATGAAGGCGGAGCGATGGCCATGTCCATCTCGCCGGTCAGCCTGGAGGAAGCCTGCACGCTTTGCGGCACCTGCGCCACCGTGTGCCCCACCGCGGCCATCACCGTCGAGGACAGCGTGGTCACCGAGGTCGAGTTGTGCATCCGCTGCAGCGCCTGCATAAAAAACTGTCCCACCGGGGCCCGGGTTTGGGAAGACGCCAGGGTGTTGAAAATGATCGACTGGTTGCATGACAACTGCGGCGCCCGCAAGGAGCCGCGGGTTTTCGGAGTCGGTTAGATTTCGGGTGTTTTCCTTTGGTTCCAACCCACCCAGGCCCTTGCTTAAGCGCCCTTGACGCCATACCATAGGCTGTTATGAACGATACGAAAAATCAGCTGGCGGTGGTGGTGTTGGCGGCGGGCAAGGGCACGCGCATGCACTCCGAGCTGCCCAAGGTTTTGCACCCCCTGGCGGGCCGCCCCATGATCGACTGGGTGGCCGACCTGGCCCAGAAGATGGGCGCGGCCAAGACGGTGATGGTGGTGGGCCACCGGGCCGAGCTGGTGCAGGGGCATCTGGCCGGGCGCCCCGGCCTGGCCTTTGCCCTGCAACAGTCCCAGCGGGGCACCGGCCACGCGGTGATGGCCGCCGCGCCGGAGCTCAAGGGCTTTGCGGGCCAGGTGCTCATCCTCTATGGCGACGTGCCCGGCCTGCGCCCCTCCACCGTGCGCGATCTCTTGGAGCGGCAAACGGCCCAGGGTGACGACCTGACCGTGTTGGCCATGGAGCTGGACCCGCACCCGGCCTACGGGCGGCTGGTGCTGGACTGTGCGGGCCGCCTGGAGCGCATCGTGGAAGAGCGCGACGCCACCCCGGCGCAAAAGGCCATAACCCTGGTAAACTCGGGTATCTACGTGTTTCGCGGGGAGCCGCTGTGGGAGTGCCTGCCTCTGCTGAACACCGACAACGACCAGGGCGAGTATTACCTGACCGACCTGGTGGCGCTTTTTATCGAGCGGGGATACCGGGTGGGATATGCCCTGGCCCCGGAGCCCCTGGAGCTGCAAGGCATCAACTCTCCGGAGGATCTGGCCCTGCTGGAAGGGCGCTGGGCGGCTAACGGCGGCAAAGAGGACTGAGAGGGACTAAGCACATGTGCGGCATCATCGGCTACTTGGGTCCGCAAGACGCGGTGGGGGTCATCATGGACGGCCTGGCCCGGCTGGAGTACCGGGGCTATGACAGCGCCGGCCTGGTCGTGGTCGACCCGCAAGGCGAGTTCGCGGTGCGCCGGGCCCAGGGCAAGCTGGCCAACCTGGCGGCCAAGCTGGTCGAGCGCCCGGTGAGCGGCACCTTGGGCATGGGCCACACCCGCTGGGCCACCCACGGCCGCCCCAGCGAGACCAACGCCCACCCCCACCTGGCCGGCGAGGTTGCGGTGGTGCACAACGGCATCATCGAGAACTATCTGGAGCTCAAGAACGAACTGGCCCAGGCGGGGCATGAGTTTTCTTCCGAGACCGACACCGAGATCGCGGCCCATTTGGTAAGCCAGCAGTTCAAGGAGGGGGCCACGGACCTGGAGGACGCGGTGCGCCGGGCCCTGGGGCGCATCCGGGGCTCCTACGCCCTGGTCATCCTGGACCGCCGCTTCCCGGACCAGATAATCGGGGCGCGCAAGGATTCGCCCCTGGTGCTGGGCCTGGGCCAGGAGGGGGAATATTTCCTGGCCTCGGACGTGCCCGCCTTCTTGGCCCACACCAACCGGGTGGTGTTCTTGAACGACGGCGACCTGGTGGTGATCAAGGGCGGCTCCTACCAGATCAGCGATCTGGCGGGCAATCCCCAACAGCGCCAAGAGACCACCATCTCCTGGTCCCCGGCCATGGCCGAAAAGGCCGGGTACAAGCATTTCATGCAAAAGGAGATCTTCGAGCAGCCCCGGGCCCTGGTGGACACCCTGGCCGGGCGGGTCAAGGCGGGCGAGGCCGAGGTGTTTTTGCCCGATCTGGGTCTGGATGCGGAGGCCCTGAAAAAGGTGCGCCGCCTGGTGCTGTTGGCCTGCGGCACCAGCTGGCACGCCGCCCTGGTGGGCAAGTTCTGGCTGGAGGGGCTGGCCAAGGTGCCCACCGAGGTGGATTTGGGCAGCGAGTTCCGTTACCGCGACCCCCTGGTGGGGCCGGGCGACCTGGTGGTGGCCATCAGCCAGTCCGGCGAGACCGCCGACACCCTGGCCGCGGTGCGCGAGGCCACGGCCAAGGGGGCTCAGGCGGTGGCGGTGTGCAACGTGGTGGGCTCCACCCTCACCCGCGAGGCGGCGGGGGTGATCTATACCCACGCCGGACCGGAGATCGGGGTGGCCTCCACCAAGGCCTTCACCACCCAGCTGGTGGTGCTGTTTCTCTTGGCCCTGCACCTGGGGCGGGTGCGCGGCACGCTGGGCGACGAGCGGGCCCGCGCGCTGGTGGAAGACCTGGTGCAGCTTCCCGGCCTGCTGGGCCAGGCCCTGGAGCGCGAGGCCGAGGTGGTGGCGGTGGCCGAGCGCTTCGCCCAGGCCCAGGACTTCTTGTTCCTGGGCCGGGGGCTCTGCTACCCCATCGCCCTGGAAGGCGCCCTGAAGCTCAAGGAGATCAGCTACATCCACGCCGAGGGCTATCCCGCGGGGGAGATGAAGCACGGGCCCATCGCCTTGATCGACCAGGAGATGCCGGTGGTGGTCTTGGCCAACCACAACGAAGTGTTGGAAAAGGTGCTCTCCAACATGGAGGAGGTCAAGGCTCGTCAGGGAATCTTGATCGCGGTGACCGAGTCCGACAACACGGCGGCGTGTTCCCAGGCAGAGATGGTGATCGGCGTGCCGCCCTGTCCCTCCCTGTTGGCCCCCATAATGCTCACCGTGCCTTTGCAGCTTTTGGCTTACCATGTGGCGGTATTGCGCGGCACCGACGTGGATCAGCCGCGAAATCTGGCCAAAAGCGTTACCGTGGAATGATGGCTAGTGCGCTAGTGATGATTATGCGCTTGACCTGGAACCGCCCATCCCCTAGATTTGGATATGGCAGAAAAGGTAAAGGAAGCTATGGACCTTAGCGTATTCAACCAGCTTGAGCAACGGGTGGAGGAGCTCTTGGCGCGTCTCAGGGACGTGGGCCAGGAGAACGCCGAATTGCGCAACCGGTTGGAGGAAAAAGACAGAGAGTTGTCCGAGATGATGGAGCTGGCCAGCGAGGCCGAGGCCGAGCGCAACCAGATCCGCCAAAAGGTGGAACAGCTCCTGGGCAAGCTGGAGACTCTCTGATTGGGTCGGAGTAAGGTTGGCCAAGCCAATCACCGTGGAAATATTGGGCAACGAGTACGTGCTTCGCTCCGAGGCGGGCGAGGAGAGGGTGCGCCAAGTGGCGGAGCTCTTGAATCAACGCCTGGAAGAAGTCATGGCGGCCAACAGAACCAGCTCCACCCTTTCCGCGGCGGTATTGGCCGCCCTTAACATAACTAATGAACTCCTGCATTTACGAGATCAGCAGGAGAAACTGTTCCAGGAGATCGAGGCTAAAACCGAAAGGCTCCTCCTTTTGATCGAGGAGCAGAAAGCTTAGGTGCCCCTGCCCTGCCCGTGTACAGGCGGAACAAGCATTTTGAGCCAACACTCACTTTAAGGGGCCGAATGCCACTGAGTCGGCGGGGTGGATCTCCCACGGGAGAACCCGAACGCTGCGTATGCCCGGCCCACCTGTTTAGGCAGGTTCAAAAAGTGACCGCTCCACGGCAGTGGCGGGGGTACCGTTTAACTAAGCCGGCAGGAAGCTGCTGATAATGAGCCCTGTGTCGTCCAAGCGCCGAAACCAACCGCTGATCTTCGGCGGTGGCGGCTGGTGCGTCGATCGCCGCCTTCACCCCCCTGGTTGCGGGGAGGAGATACCCAGACCCTGAGCGGCGATATACAGAGGCTACGGTTTAAGCCACCGGTCTCCTTGCACAATAGATAAGGAGGCCCAATGTCTACCCCCATTGCCCTTGTCGGCATATTACTTGCCCTGCTCCTGGGGGTGGCTCTCGGCTATATCATCCGCCTCAGGTTGGCGGCCAGCCGCCTGGAATCGGTGGAGGCCCTCAGCCAAAAAATCGTGGACGAGGCCCGCCGCGAAGCCGAGACTCTGAAAAAAGAGGCCCTTCTCCAGGCCAAGGACCAGCTCTATCAGATGAAGCTGGACCTGGAGTCCGAGAGCAAGGAGCGCCGCAGCGAACTGACCCAATGGGAAAAACGCCTGGATAAGAAAGAGGAGACCTTGGATCGCAAGGCCTCCACCCTGGATTCCCGCGAAAACGAGTACCTCAAGCGCGACAGCGAACTGGTCAAGATGCGCGAGGACACCGCCGAGCGCCTGAAGGAATACGAAGGCCTGGTGACCGAGCAAAAGGCCACCCTGGAGCGCCTGGCCGGCATGACCCAGGATCAGGCCAAGGCCGAGCTGATCGCCAACATCGAATCCCAAGCCCGCCACGACAGCGCCAAGACCCTGATGCGCATCGAAGCCGAGACCAAGGAAGCGTCCCAGAAAAAGGCCCAGGAAATCCTGGGCTTGGCCTGTAAGCGCTACGCCGGCGACTATGCGGTGGAAAAGACGGTGAGCGTGGTGGCCCTGCCCAACGACGAGATGAAGGGCCGCATCATCGGCCGCGAGGGCCGCAACATCCGGGCCATCGAAGCGGCCACCGGTATCGACCTGATCATCGACGACACCCCCGAAGCGGTTATCATCAGCGGCTTCAACCCCCTGCGCCGCGAAGTGGCCCGCCGCTCCCTGGAGCGCCTCATCAGCGACGGCCGCATCCACCCCGCGCGCATCGAAGAGGTGGTCAAGAAGATCGAGACCGAGGTGGACGCCAGCGTGAAGGAGGCGGGCGAGCAGGCCACCTTCGACGTGGGCGTGCACGGTATCCATCCCGAGATCATCAAGCTAATCGGCCGGTTGAAGTACCGTTCCTCCTACGCGCAGAACGTCCTGATCCATTCCCTGGAGGTGGCCTTCCTCTGCGGCATCATGGCCAGCGAGCTGGGCCTGAACCCCCAGCAGGCCAAGCGGGCGGGGCTTTTGCACGACATCGGCAAGGCGGTGGACCACGAGATCGAAGGCCCCCACGCCGTCATCGGGGCCGACCTGGCCAAGCGCTACGGCGAAAAGCCCCACATCGTGCACGCCCTGGCCGCCCACCACGAGGACGTGGCCCCCGACAGCGTGCTGGACGTGCTGGTGCAGGCGGCCGACGCCCTGTCCGGGGCCCGCCCCGGCGCGCGCCGCGAGATGCTGGAATCCTACGTCAGGCGCCTGGAAGACCTGGAGCGCATCGCCACCGCTCACAAGGGAGTGGCCAGCGCCTACGCCATCCAGGCGGGCCGTGAGCTGCGCATCGTGTTGGAGACCGAGCGCACCAGCGACGACATGGCCCTGATGATCTCCCACGACGTGGCCCGCAAGATCGAGGAAGAGTTGACCTATCCCGGCCAGATCAAGGTTACGGTCATCCGCGAGACCCGGGCGGTGGATTACGCCAAGTAGCTGAATCGACGGGGAGCCCGGCCCAGACCGGCTCCCCTTTTCCCAACCCGGCCGGCCCGCACCAAAAGGCGGCCTTGGCCGTGGAAAGGTCCGGACCCGGCATGAACATCCTGATGGTGGGCGACGTGTTCGGCTCGCCGGGGCGCCGCTGCCTCAAGAGCCTGCTGCCCGGCCTGCGTCAGCGCCTGTCCCTGGATTTGGTGGTGGTCAACGGCGAGAACGCCTCCGGCGGCCTGGGCATTAGCACTCGGGTGGCCCAGGAGATTTTCAGCTACGGCGCGAACGTGATCACCACCGGCAACCACGTATGGCGCCAGCGCGACCTGGTGCCCCTGTTGGAAGACGAGCCCCGCCTGCTGCGCCCGGCCAACTACCCCCCCGATGCCCCCGGCAAGGGCTGGGCCCTGGCCGAGACCAAGTCCGGCCGCCGGGTGGGGGTGATCAACCTGGAGGGCCGGGTGTTCATGAATCCCCTGGAAGACCCCTTCCGGGTGGCCGACGAGATCCTGGCCGGTCCCCTGCGCAAGCTCAAGGTGATCCTGGTGGACATGCACGGCGAGGCCACCAGCGAAAAGCAGGCCCTGGGCCGCTACCTGGACGGCCGGGTCAGCGCCGTGTTGGGCACCCACACCCATGTGCCCACCGCCGACGAGCGCATCCTGACCGGGGGCACCGCCTACCAGACCGACGTGGGCTTCACCGGGCCGGTGGAATCGGTGATCGGCATGGACCCCAAGACCGCCACCCACCGCCTGCGCACCTTCCGCCCCAAGCCCTTCAAGGTGGCCGCGGGCCCGGCGGCCCTGGGCGCCACCCTGGTAAGCGTGGACCCCGAGACCGGCAAGGCCACCCGCATCGAGCGCATCTACGAGAGGCTGGATTAGCCCGCCGCAATCGCCTCCCCAAGCCAAGGGCTCCCCTGTTACACTGGGTTTAGGGGCATCGTGTACGCTCCCCGCCAACGCCCCCGCCTAGGAGGACGTGATGACGCGGTATCTTTTGGCGGCCGAGGAGCTGGTTGCCAAAGCGGAAAGTTATGAGGGCATGCGCGCGGGCATCGCCGACCTGGGGGCGGTCTTGGACGCGCCCTCCTACCGCTGCCAACCCCAAGGCCAGGCCGCCTGGCGCGACGAGCACAGCGAAAAGAGCGTAGCCTGGCTGCCCAAGGCGGCATCGTTATTGGTGCTGGCCATGCACCATCCCCGGGACCAGCCGCGCCTGGACTGGTTCGATCGCGGCAACACCGCCGGCAACCGCCGCATGCAGGAGGTTTTGGAGAGCCTGGCCGCCTGGCTGCTCCCGGCCCACAGAATCCACGCCCAGCCGCTGCCCTACCAGCCCGCGCGCGGCGGGATCTTCCTCAAGGACGCCGCCGTGCTGGCCGGTTTGGGGGTGATGGGCCAAAACAACCTGTTCCTGCACCCCCAGTGGGGGCCGCGCCTGCGCCTCCGGGCTCTGTTGATCCAGGAGCGCCTGCCCGCCGGCGAACGGCTGCGAGATTTTGAGCCTTGCCGGAGTTGCGACCAGCCCTGCTTGAGCGCCTGCTCCAGCGGGGCCCTGAAAACCGGCCGCTACCGGCGCCCCCCCTGCGCCCAGCGCCTGGAGCGCGACCGGGCCCACCCCATTGACAGCGGCCAAGGCGGCGCCTCGGGCGATCCCGTGCTGGTCACCGATTGGTGCCGAGCCTGCGAGCTGGCCTGTCCCGTGGGCCGGTATTAGCCGAGGGCCAATCCGGCATAACGCCTTTCGTTGCCCCACTACCTCGATTCGTTCTATAATGTATGAATAAGGCCCTTGGCATGGCCCAGACGGCTCACTGCCTGGGAGCCGCAGGCACAAGAAGGTGCTGCCCCGCCTTCTTGGAAGACCTTCTCAATCTTTTAGTCGCCAGCAGCAACTTTCTGCCGGCATGGCTTGTTTCTGCCATAGTTATATCTTATCGTTTTGCATCAGCTAAGGGTCTTTGAGACAATCGGTATATTTTACGGCGGTTCATTCAACTTGTTGAGACTCATAGGATTGAGAACTGACCACGGGTCAAGGGTCATGCGTAACAAGGGGGAGACCAATGAAAGTGTGGCAAAATCTCAAACGCCTGGTCAGAGGCGAGAGCGGCATCAGCTCCGTGGAGTACGCTTTGCTCCTGGCCTTTCTCGGGGCGGCCGTCGCCGTGGCGGCGGGCCTCTTGGGCGCCGCGGTGGGCAAGAAGATAACTGACACCGCCACCCAGGTTAACAAGTGGTGAGCGGCGGCATAAAGTCCGGACCGCCGGAAGCCTGAAGCCGTCACGCTTGTTTTAGAGACATAGGCCTGTTGCTCAGGTTACGCCGGGTGGCCCAGACAGCCTGCCGTCTGGGCTGCCGCAGACACAAGAAGGTTCCGCCCCGCCTTTCCATTGCCCCATAGCCAATTGCCTCAATGCGTCCCAGTGCCGGCCCCAGCCCGCCCCGCCTAGCCCATCGCCTTCGCCCCTGCCCCAGCGCTTCGCCTCTTGTCGTTGCGAGCGCAGCGAAGCAATCTCTGCCCGCAGCGGATGGCTCCGCCCTGCCCTGCTACGCCAATACAGCCATAGCCGTCACCACCAGGCCCGGCGGAGATGTCGGCGCGGGAGAGGTGTGCGGTGCGCCCGCCGGGCCGTGGCGATCTTCCGCTTCCGTTTGGGTTGGGAGGGAAAAGAAAAAGGGGTTTTAGGGTGGGTGGTGGCTGGTGTAAAGTAAGTTTATATAAAAAAATATTTTATAGGCCAAGAGTAGCGAATGCCTAAAACTACCAACATGATCGCCAGAGAGTTGGCGCGATTAAGTTCGGATTGTTCATTTCTCCTTACACACCTGATTAGAAAAAGCGATGATAAGAATAATGGAAATCCTAAAAATGTGCTTCGATCCATTCTGGGTTTGAATAATAACCCATCAAACCCGATTTTAAAGGCGTCATTGGTTGGGTGGTATGCTGCAGCGGCAAATGCAAATATTTATAACCCATTGACCGGCAAATTCGATGGTAAGCACAATTCAAGTGCAGTCTGTTTTACTGAGAGTACTCTGCCAGGTCTCAAGGCACATCGAGATATATTCGAGTCACAGTACGGGCTAGCTTTCGATAGAGACCTTCTCTTTCAACGTGGTGCTAACCCATGTCTGAATATAAGAAATTCTATTTTAAAGGAATCGATTGATCTGCCTGGTGGGAGATTTAGTAAGTCGGTTTTTAATTTCATTCCCTCTCAGTTACATCCTTTCATAAACATAATAAACGAAAGTTTTGACGCAACACACGAGCGGGAATGGCGACATGTTGGCGACATGCCATTTAAATACGAAGATGTTTTATTTGTTTTTTGTCCAGTAAAGGATTTTTCTACATTTTCGCTAGTTCAATCTGCTGGGCGCCCCGTCCTTTTTGACTTGGCATGGCTAGACCGAGTGTGACACCACCGAAGTCAAGCTACGGGGGCATCCAACGAAAAAGAGACGTACAGAAAGTATTCAGACATTAGCTAGGTGGTAATGTAGTGAAAGTGACGATTTCAGGCCAGATTGCTAAGGGCGCCGACGGCGTTTATCGTGCTCCGTCGGGTGACCCAGACAGCTTGCTGTCTGGGTGCCGCAGGCACAAGAGGTTTGCGCCCAGCCTCCCTATTGCCCCATAGCCTCTTGACTCAGCGCGGCCCCGTGCCGGACCTCTTGCCGCCTCGCTTTGCTCGGCGGCTCCGACAACAAGTTGTCGGAGCTACCCGATAGGTGGTTGTTGCTCCCCTCCCCCGCTTCGTTCTATAATGCCCCCACTATGACCACCGCCTCCCATAGCGCCCGCCGCGCCTTGTACTATTGGGGCTCCGCCCCTATCGCCTAACCATACATAAAACACGCAAATTCCGTGACAAACCCGCAGCTTCGGGTTATATCACCTTGAGCGGCCGCCAGGCCCCAACCCTCATAGTCAACATACAGAGGCTTTTACCGTGAGCGTATACGACACCTTTCTAGAGCGCGGCTACGTGGCCCAATGCACCGATGAGGTGGAGCTGAGCAAGCTTTTCAACGACGAGACGGTGCTGGGCTACATCGGCTTTGACCCCACCGCCACCAGCCTGCACGTGGGCAGCCTCATCCCCATCCTCTCCCTGGTGCACTTGCAGCGCGCCGGGCACCGGCCCATCGTGCTGGTGGGCGGGGGCACGGGCATGGTGGGCGACCCCTCGGGCAAGACCGAGATGCGCAAGATCCTCTCCCTGGAGGAGTTGGCCGCCAACGCCGAGGCCATCAAGAACCAGCTCTCCCCCTTCCTGGAGTTCGGCCCGGACAAGGCCATGATGGTCAACAACGCCGATTGGCTGGCCCCGCTGAACTACATCGAGATGCTCCGCGACGTGGGCCGCCACTTTTCGGTGAACCGCATGCTGGCCGCCGAGAGCGTCAAGCTGCGCCTGGAGACCGGGCTGAGCTTCATCGAGTTCAACTACATGATCCTGCAGGCCTACGACTTCATGCACCTGTGCAAGCACTACGGCTGCCGCTTGCAGATGGGCGGCAACGACCAGTGGGGCAACATCGTGGCCGGGGTGGACCTGACCCGGCGCATGGTGAACCAGACCGTCTACGGCCTCACCTTCCCCCTGATCACCACCAGCACCGGCCAGAAGATGGGCAAGACCCACGCGGGCACGGTGTGGCTGGACGCCGAGCGCACCAGCCCCTACGACTTCTATCAGTATTGGGTCAACACCACCGACGCCGACGTGGATCGCTTCCTCAAGCTGTTCACCTTCCTACCCCTGGATGAGGTGGAGGAGCTCTCGCGCCTGGAAGGCTCGGCCATCAACCAGGCCAAGCAGGTGCTGGCCTACGAGGTGACCAAGTTCGTGCACGGCGAGGCCGAGGCCAAGACCGCCCAGGCCGCGGCCCAGGCCGCTTTCGGCGGCGGGGCCCAGGCCGACGGCGTGCCCAGCAGCCCCATGGACAAGGCCCGCCTGGCCGAGGGCGTGCCCGCCTTCATGCTGTTCAACGAGGTGGGGTTGACCAAAAGCTCCTCCGAGGCCCGGCGGCTCATCACCCAGGGCGGGGCCTACGTGGGCGAAACGCGCATCGACGCCTTTGACCAGCCCATCACCCTGGACATGGCCGGCGACGACGGGGCCATCTGGCTGCGCGCGGGCAAGAAGAAGCACCACCGGGTGGTGCCGGAGTAATTCATACGCCCCTCCCCTTCCCTATCCGTGACAATACTGTGTCCGCCCACCGCCCCGCGCGGTGGGCGGCTTTTTTTGGGTAGAATGTGGGCAGGACTCCAACCTTTAGCGGGAGGCGTGCCGTGTCCAATTCCAACCCCAATCCCATCGCCGATTTGTTTGACTTCTCCTTCAACAAGATGGTGACCCCCAGCTACATCAAGGTGCTCTATATCCTCTTGCTGGTGGGCATCGGCGTCTACTGCCTGATGTCGATCATCACCGGCTTTGCCGCCGGCTTCGGCTACGGACTCATGGCCCTGGTGGTGGCGGCGATCGTGACCTTCATCGGCGTGATCTTCGCGCGCATCTACATGGAGGTCATCATGGTGTTCTTCCGCATCAAGGAGCTGCTGGAAGGGATGGCCCAGGGCAAGTGCGCCGCGCCTACCCCGCCTCCCGCGCCCGAGGCCCCCGACAAGCTGGGCTTCGGAGCGGGCGACATCTAAAAAGCGACCCGCCCTATCCCTCCGATATCGACGGGGCGCAACCTTAGTTGTCTACATTAAGGCGCATATTTATGCGGTAAAACATGCAGCATGTAATTACAGCTATGAATAAAGGAGAAAACATAGCATCGCGAATATGCCAGTATTTATGCGGCCT